>JBDLIO010000214.1:0-5345 GCA_039714865.1 Acidobacteriota bacterium
CGACGGCGTATACACCCCGACGGGGGGAGCGATTTTCCTGAATGGGGAACGCATTGATGGTTTAGCGCCATATCAGATTGCGCGACGGGGAATCGGCCGAACATTCCAGGTGACTAGAGCCTTCCGGCGGATGACCGTCCTGGAGAATATGCTGGTTCCTGCATTGGCGATTGATCCTGCTGCCAATAGGGGTGAATTGGAAGATAAGGCATACGACATTCTAAAGTTCTTGACGATCGAGCATTTGATCGGCGAATACGGCCGTGGCCTCTCCGGAGGGCAGCAGAAGCTGCTGGAGTTGGCCATGGCGCTGATGAACGAGACGACGGTGTTGCTCCTGGACGAACCGACGTCCTACCTGGACTACCGGCATCAGGTCCAGGTTCTGGACCTGTTGGACCATCTGCATCGTGACCTCGATTTCACCCTGATCGTCGTCACGCATGATCTCAATGCGACCGTTGGGTGTTCTGATTCCGTATTGGCCTTGAAGAATGGTCGAGTTGCCTTTGCCGGGAGCCCTGAGAGGTTGTTGAATGCCGATCGACTGGCCGCAATTTATGAGAATGATTTTGAATTGATTGAGCGCTGTGCCGGCGGCGTGCCGTTGGTCATCCCGTCCCGGGGAGTTGGATCATGAGGTCGCGGATTGTTCTGCTGATGAGCCTTTCCGTGTTCGTCGTCCTTGCTGCCCCAATGATCGGCCTGCATACACTTCCGTGGGCCGCCGTGTTTGAGCCATTCAGCCGAGAGCCCGCCGCGGTGATTTTGTGGCACATTCGTATCCCGCGGGTACTGGTGGCGTTTGTCGGAGGCGCCGGCTTGGCTTTGGGCGGTGCAGCTTTCCAGGCGATGTTCCGAAACCCGTTGGCGACGCCCTATACATTGGGTGTGGCCAGCGGCGCCGCTCTGGGAGTGGCCTTTGTGACGCGGATCGGCCTCTTGATGGTCACTGGGGGGACCTGGATTGTGCCCGCCGCAGCATTTGTCGGGTCACTGCTGGCGGTCGGTGTGGTGTGGGGTGTGGCACGATTGAGACCGGATTTTTCAACTACGGTGCTTCTGCTTGCAGGGGTGGCGATGACGTTCTTCTTCTCCAGCCTGATCCTGTTCCTTCAATACACCGCCAATCTCGGAGACTCTTTCAGAATCGTTCGCTGGCTGATGGGGGGCCTGGGCGAGGCCCGGTGGGAAGCCCTCGTGATCATGGTTCCTGCGGTCGCGGTCGGCGCCCTGGTGGTTGGGTGGAGGGCTCGTGACCTCGATCTCTTGATGGTTGATGAGGAAATTGCAGCTGGGCGAGGAGTTGACGTCGTCCGGACCCGGGCGGCGATTTTTCTGGGCACCTCGCTTGTGGTCGCCGCAGTCGTGTCGGTATGCGGTCCGATCGGCTTCGTGGGAATGATGGCGCCCCACATCTGCCGCCTTCTGGTCGGGGGCCATCACCGGGTGCTCCTTCCGCTGTCGATGGTCTTCGGCGGGACCTTCCTGGTTGCATGCGATACCGTCGCCAGGACGATATTGGCGCCGGTCGAGATTCCGGTCGGCGTCATTACAGCGTTCCTTGGAGGGCCTTTTTTCTTGTGGCTCCTGATCCGACACAAGGCCGTTTTTCGCCATTGAGCGGCTGATGGTGTACTGTAGGCAGATGATGGAAAACAGGGGACGAGTTCTCTTTACCGGGATGGGTGCCGAAACGGCTGCCCGTTACGAATCCGGCCTGCTCGAGGCCGGGTTCGAGTTGGTATTGGAAAGTGATGCCGCCAGCGCAGTCTTGCAACTGAAGAATGAGGGATTCCAGGCCATCGTGTCGTGCTATCCGTTGGCGACCGGCCAGTTGGGTGGGATCCTGGATATGATGAGGGCCAAGGACAGCCCCAATTACGGGACGGGTTTGATCCTCCTGGCACATCGGGACAGGCTCCGCGCCGCGGCGGGTCTGGTTGGGCGTGGTGTCAATAAGGCCTTGTCCCTCGAAGAAGGACCAGTCGTGTTGAGGATCGTCCTCGAACGACTGGTCGAGGTCGCTCAACCCATGGCTCTGAGGTTGCCGTTGGACATCGAGGTGTCCGCTATTGCGGGTAGGCAAAACCACGAGTGGGCGACCGACAACCTCTCGGGGAGCGGTATGTTGATCGGCACACCGGAACCACCCAAGATCGGAGACAGTTTTCGATTTTCTCTGGCGCTTCCGGATGGGGATATCCAGGGCGACGCCGTGGTCGTCCGCCACACCTTTGAGGGGCGGGAGCCGGTCAGTGGATTCGGGGCACGGTTTCTCTCGTTCCAGGATGACGGACAGACTCGTCTTCTAAATTTCCTCCGTGAGGCGGGCAAGCAAGAGACTTGATACTGGACCCTCGGCTTGGGCCTGAATTTGTTTGATTTCTATTTATGTCTTATTTATGCTATCCTTGATTCAGGAGGCAATGATGGATATCAGGCAGCACCCCGAGACAGCGGCAGCAACCATTCCAATAGCGGCGGTCGAGACCGCATTGCCGACTCGTCGGGCACACTGGCCGGCGGAGGCTCAAGAAGCTTTTAGCGGAGTTCTTCGAGACCTCAACGCTTGGTGCAGGGACAACGACAGTCCGGTGACCCTCAATGGTCTGATGGCTGAAGAAGCGATCCGCCGGACCTGGGGCGAGGCCTCTGCAACAGTATGAGGGGTCGGTGGCTTTCCCGGCATAGCTCCTTTACCGGGAGTGCCTCACCTTGAGGTTGGAATAGAAATTTCCGAAAACGCTATCCGGCTGAGAGCTGATAGCTTCTATTCCGCGTCAGGATGTTGTGTCGCCGGCAGGCGCCTCGATCCAGAACCATCCCCGCAGATCACCCTCGGCAAATCCCGTCGCTGCATCGTCGGGATAGTGCTCTGCCAGGGCGTCTTGAATGGCCACGTCGATATTTTCAGGGGCGCCGTGGCACATCTGGCACTCTGCTTTGAGGCGAATGGGCAACAGGGCCCCGAATTCACCGTTCGTACCGGCAAGGTAGGTCGGTTGCCCAACCTGATCAGCAACGACCTGCTCAGCCCAGGGAGGCGGAGTGTTGGCCGGGTTGCGAAGTTTATGGGATGTCCGGCCGATTTTCACACCGTAGTCTGCGGCGATGTGGGCCGCGATCGCGGGGGCGTTCGCACCGCACACGGTGATGCCGGCGGTCGGATCACCCGAATCGAGGGCCGCCATCAATTCACCCATCATCTCTGATGCAAAAGCGTTGGTGGCTGCAAGGCAGAGTTCGTGTTGGGCCTCTTGGGTTTCGGACATGGCTTCGGGTGTGACTGTGGTCCATTGTGCGACTGCAGCCGTCTCCTGCACGTCAACTGTCTGCTCCTGCCCGCCCGAGCAGCCGATCAGGACGAAACAACCAACGATCATCAATCCGGTAAAGATCCTCATCTCAGTCCCTCCTCGTTATTCCACGAGCCGACCATCAGCAGTGGCATCATTAACTCTACCATCGACAGTCGGGCCTTGTGCAAAATGCCACAAGTAGGCACGAAAAAGTACCCAAAAGGAAAGCCGGTTCCATCATTCACCGGCGTTGATGGGTCCTCATTTTCCCTAACGAGTTCTGCAAGAGCCTCAGCAGATAGCTGAGAGGTTTCGATCTGGGCGTGTGATAATGCCCTGATGATTAGGCGGATTGGGCATTCACACACCTGGAGTCTCGGCGAGATCAGTGATCTCCTTGGGGGAACTTTGCTCAACGGTGCTCAGCCGGAGATGCCAATCCTGGCGGTGGTTTCCAGCGGCGATCATCAGCGACCGTCGAGTCTGTTTGTCGCTTACCGGGGCGCTCGCGTCGACGGCCATGATTACATCGGACAGGCCTTTGAAAATGGTTCTGTGGCAGCCGTCGTCACCAGCGAGGAAAAGTTGGAAGGACGGCCAGGCATTCTGGTTGAGGATTCTCAACGGGCATTGTCCCGACTGGGCGCGGCCTTCGCAGGAGATCCGTCCAAAAATATGCTGACGATCGGCATCACCGGTACCAACGGCAAGACGACGGTGCACTGGCTGCTGTATCACGCACTTGAGAGGTTGGGTCTTCCGGGAATCCGCTTGGGCAGCCTGGGGATTTCCGCCCATGGGCTGGTTGAGAAATCGGGCAAGGTTGTCGTCCGGGGTTCCGGAGACCTCGTGTTGACGACCCCGGCGGCCCAGGTGATCCATGATTCCCTTCGGCAGGCTCTGGATTCGGGGCTGAAAAGCTGCGTCTTGGAGACCTCGTCCCACGCACTGGTACAGCACCGCGTCAGTGACGTGTGGTACGACGCGGCGATTTTCACCAATCTCAGCCCGGATCACCTCAATTACCACAACGACATGGAGAGCTATTTCGAGGCCAAGGTCGGGCTCTTTCGGCAGTTGGCCGAGATGCGGGCTGCTGATTCCCAGGGCAAGGCAGTCGTCAATATTGACT
This sequence comes from Acidobacteriota bacterium, assembly GCA_039714865.1. Lineage (GTDB taxonomy): Bacteria > Acidobacteriota > Thermoanaerobaculia > Thermoanaerobaculales > Sulfomarinibacteraceae > DAOWGJ01. The sequence goes on from JBDLIO010000214.1 coordinate 4,435, forward strand.
GCCCCTGGGGCCGGAGAATGGCGATCGTTGCCGGTGAGTTGGACCTTGAGCTGATGACCTTCGGGACTGCGTCCGAGGCCATGGTGCGGATTGTCGATTTCAAACAGCAGATTCCCGAGAGTCGTCTGATACTGGAATATCAAGGGTGTCGCTCCACCGTTGTGACATCGCTGATAGGCGACTACAACGCCTCCAATGTCGCTGCGGCTTTCGCTGCACTGGTTGCTGTGGCGTTGGATCCTTTGGAGGTCGCCGGCGCCCTCTCCGGTGTGGCGGGCGTGCCGGGGCGGCTCGAATCGCTTGGGTCGGAGGATGTCACGGTTCTGGTTGATTATGCCCATACCGGAGAGGGGCTGAGAAAGACCCTGGGTGCTGTGCGGTCTTTTGCCAAGAAAGACCTGTGGGTTGTCTTCGGTTGCGGCGGCGGCAAGGATCCCGGCAAGAGGGGAGGCATGGGGAAGGCGGCGGCGGAATTTGCCGACCGGATCGTATTGACCTCGGACAACCCTCGCAATGAAGATCCCGCCGGAATCATCGAGGACATTCTCTCATCCGGTTGTCGAGCAGAGTTCGTTGAGTTGGATCGGGGGAAGGCCATTGAGAGGACTCTGAAGGCCGCAAAGAAGGGTGACGTGGTCGTCCTGGCCGGAAAGGGTCACGAGGACTATGAGGTCGTCGGTACCGAAACCCGCTATTTTTCGGACCGGGACCAGGCGATCAAGTGGCGGGAAGTCGGCGCGTTGGACCGTGGCCCCGGACCGATTGACTTAGGGTGCTCGAACCAGAATAGACAAGTACGGTTAAGATATCGATCCGGCGAAGGAGAACCACGATGATCGACATTCATACTCTCGACCTCAACTTCATGGGCTACTCCCAGTTGATCGCGGTCTTCCTGATTCCCTGTCCCG
>JBDLIO010000215.1:0-5340 GCA_039714865.1 Acidobacteriota bacterium
ACGAGCGTCGTTCCTTGTGATTTCATCGGCTTCGTCGAAAGCCTCAACCCGGTTGGCGACCATCACCGGAAACTGATGGCCAACTTCCTGGCGCAGACCGAGGCCCTGATGCGGGGCAAGAGCGAGGACAAGGTTCGGCTCGAATTGAGCAAACAGGGCATGACGGCCGCCGAGATCGATCTTCTGGCGCCTCACAAGGTCTTCGGCGGGAATCGTCCGACCAACACACTGTTGCTCAAGCGATTGACGCCGCAGAGTCTCGGCATGTTGATCGCGGCCTACGAACACAAGATCTTCGCGCAGGGTGTCGTGTGGCGGATCAACTCATTCGACCAGTGGGGCGTTGAACTGGGCAAGGAGTTGGCAGGCACGATCCTGGACGAGTGTGAGGCGTTGGCTCAGGAACCTGACATCGACCTCGGGCACCATGATTCTTCGACGCGGGGGTTGCTGAACAGGATTATGGCCTGAAAGGCCAAAGGGCGCATGAGTCCTCCGCCCCGAAGGGGCCCATGCAATTCGTCCGACGAATTGCCTACGAATCTGTCTCCTGATTCAGCGTTCCGTCGAGGTAGGCCTGCGCAAGCTCCAGAGGGAGGACCGTTTCGGTGTGTTCGATCACCGTCAGCCCGTGGAACTCCATCAGAGAGCGGAATCGGGTTGGAATTACGGGAGCAATCAGGGTGTTGGCGCCCTGTTTGACGATCCAATCCGGCAGGTGGTCCGGAGCCTGAGGCGGGGCCACAGCTGTATGGGAGCTGAGGATCGTCTTGGCCTCGGAGTCAATGGATACGAAGAGATAACTCTCGCATTGCCCGAATCGGGTTGTCAGGGTTTCGCCGGTGATGGGAATTGCCAGAACCACGTTGCAGCCTCCGTTCATGACAGAACCAGAATACGACATAAGTCAAGTAAAATCAACTAGTTATATATGTGCTCATTTGACGAGACGAAAAACGCTCGATTGTGAGACAACCAAGGCCGTCCCTCGATCAGATGAACCCCTTGGTGTTCGGTACATCGTCAAGACGGCAGGTCCGGGAGGTGACCGACGTCGAATTCGGTGGTGACCGATGCCGAATCAGGAGAGATATGATACAAAGTCTCATTGTGAAGAGTGAACGACGGCTGAAACGTGAGCGATCGACGGTGCTCAAGATGATCTCCCTCTTCTGCCGTGGGCACCACGGCTCGACGGAATCCGCCCTGTGTGACCAGTGCGAATCGTTGAACCGATATGTGCTTGCACGTCTCGAACGATGCCCATTTGGTGACGACAAGCCGGTGTGTGATCGTTGCCCCATCCACTGCTACCGTCCGGAAATCAGAGTCCAGATCAAGAGGGTCATGCAGTATTCCGGCCCCCGGATGTTCCTCAGGCATCCGATCTTGACGGTCTACCATTTCATTGATGCTCACCGGACCCCGCCGGAATTGGAACGGTCGGGGGCTTGAACGCTGGAGCCCGCGAATTTCGAAGATCGCACATCTCTCATTTCGGGTAGAATCTCGTCGGCATGAGGACCTCAAGTTGACTCCCGAAACGATGGCCCGGACCGTTGAGAAATCGGTCGACGAGCGGCGGCGCGCCAAGCGTTTCTTTCATCGGGTGGCCCTGGCTTTCCACGTGATCGACCGGCGGTTGGGTCCGGAGTACCGGACGGCACTCGAGTGTCTGTCGCTGCCGGCGGAAGGCACGGTCCTGGACATCGGGACGGGCACCGGAACGTTGGCGGCTGCCTTCGCCGAGCGGGGACACCGAGTGACCGGTATCGACTTTGTGGATCGTCTGCTCGAAAAGGCCCGACGGCGGGTGCCCTCAGGGGACTTTCGTTCGATGGATCTGGTTGAGCTGGAAAAGATGCCCTCCGGCTCTTTCGATATCGTCTGCCTGGCCTACGTGCTCCATGGTCTGAGTCCCGAGTTGCGGGGCGCAACCTTGCATCACGCTGCCCGCCTGGCCCGAAACGGGGTATTGCTCTTCGACTATTCGTGCCTTGGACCCTGGCATGTACGCCTGATCGAGTGGATCGAGGGGCCACACTACCCGGGCTTCGTCGCTCGAACCGTCGATGAACACGTCGCAGCGCATCGACTGGTGGTCGCGAAGAGAGGTGAGACATCCTCTGTCGGAGGATGGTGGTGGTGTGTTGAGGATGACGGCGGAAGTTTAGCGAAGGTTGGCCGTCATTAAATCGGGAATGACAGACGCAAGAACGTCCAACGCTCAACGTCCAACGCTCAACGTCCAACGCTCAACGTCGAAGTACGCGTTTGGGGAGGCTGGTTACCTGGGGGTTGACGGTCGTTGCCGGCGGTATCGGGCCCTTGCTGTCCTGTCCTTGAGCCTCGGATGTTTCGTTCCACCACAATCCGCCCTTGGGCGCGTACTTCAGAGTTGAACGTTGGACGTTGGACGTTGAGCGTTCCTGTGTTTATGAATAAGCGTCTACTGCCCACCGTTCGACCAACGGGAGGTATCCCCGGTCTCGAAACCGTCCAGGAACACACGCTCGAGTTCCAACGATATGGCAAAGGTGCTGCGGCCGAATGTGCCGACGACGAGGTTCTCCCCTGTCGTGTCGATCACCAACGAGGTGGTGACGACGTTGGGCAGGTTTGCGCCCAGCATCGTCCAGGAAATCCCTCCGTCCAGGGTTTCGTAGACGCCGAGGTCGGTTGCCACGAAATACCGGTCCTGAATTTCCGGATCCGCGAGGAAATCGTTGACCGGCACTTCCGGCAGGTCTCCGGCGATGGGCTGCCACGAGGCGCCCAGGTCGGTTGTCCTGAAAACATGAGGCAGGGGTTCGGCCCAGCGGTAACCCGAGATCGTCACATAGGCCGTCTCACGATTAAAGGGGTCAGTTCGCACTGAGGTTACCCAGCGCTCGGGAAGCGTCGCCGATCTATCGGTCCACAGTCCGCCGCCGTCTGTCGTCACGAAGACGAAGCCGTCATTGCTGCCGGACCAGATGACGCCGGCGTCGAGTGGCGAGACCGCCAGCGAGGTCAAACTGCCGTCCACCTGGCCGGAGTTGTTCTGATGCGGCCCACCGGTCAGGTCGGGGCTGACCGCGGTCCAGTTGCGGTCGTCGGTATTTCGATAAACTCGATGACTCCCGAAATACCGGGTATCGACATCGGTCGGATCTTGAATATGCGGGGCATTCCAGCCTTTTCTGTCGCCGGCGCCGATGCCGAGTCGAGCGTTAAGCCAGCTTGCGCCGTCGTTGGTCGTCACGAAGAGGTTGCCGTACTGGTACATCGCCCAGATCGTGGTCGAGACATCAGGGTGCACGATCGCCTGCATGCCGTCGCCTCCGAAGACCTCTACCCAATCATCGATAGCCCCGGTAAGAGTTCTATTGGTGCCGTTGTCCTGAGCTCCGATGTAGAGGGCGTCATTGTTGCCCTGGTCGACGGCCATCCGGTAGACCTGGGTCAGGGGCAGATTCGGCAGCTTCGTCCAGGCCGCACCGTCAACCGAACGGTAGACCCCACCGTCGTTGCCGTTGTACATCGCCGCCCCGGCGCCCGAGCCGAACCCGAGGGCGTGATGATCAACATGCATTCCGCCGGAGGCGTTGTGGTAGCTGTCGCCACCGTCGGTGCTTCGCCAGAAGGGCAGGCCGAGCACGTAGATCGTGTCGGGATCCGTCGGGTGGGTGCGTACATTGCCGAACCACCAGCCGTACGAGGCGAAGACGCTGTCGAGGTCTGCGTCGGTGGTGCGTGCCCAGCTTCCGCCACCGTCCTCAGACCGGTAAAGCCCGTCGAAATACCCGACCCTGTCGGCGTACACGGCGTGCATGACGTCCGGCTGGCCGGCGCACAGGCTCAGGCCGATTCGTCCACCATCCACTGACGGCGCCGGCAGACCGCCCTCGACCAGGGTCCAGGAGTCACCGCCATCGATCGTTTTGTATACGGCGCAACCAGGCCCACCGTAGTCGTAGTACTCGGGCTGACGGATGCGCTGCCACATCGCCGCAAAGAGCACGTTCGGATTGTCAGGCCGCTGCACGATGTCAACACATCCGGTCTGGTCGTCGACATACAGCACGCGTTCCCAGGTCGTTCCTCCGTCGGTGGTCCGGTAAACACCTCTTTCGGGGTTGCCTTGCCAGTGCAGGCCCATCGCCGCGACGAAGAGCCTCTGACTGTTGTCCGGGTCGATGACGATTCGGCCGATCGAGCCGCTGTTCTCCAACCCAGCAAGGGTCCAGGTTGCGCCCTGATCGCTCGAACGAAACAGGCCCGCTCCCCCGTAGGCGAGGCTGCCGCCTCCCGGGTTGACCTCTCCGGTTCCGGCATAGACGACACTGGTGTCGGATGGATCGATGGCCAGGGCGCCGATTGAAAGGGCCGGCATGTCGTCGAAGACCGGGGCCCAGTGCAAACCACCATCCGTCGTCTTGAAAACACCGCCTTCGGCCGCGCCCGCGTAAACGATGTCGTCGTCACTGGGGTCGACAGCGATATCGGTGATTCTGCCGCCGATGTTTTCCGGCCCGCGCGGAGTCCACGATGGGGCAGTCCACCGGGCGGCCTCACGATGGGTCAGGGCCTGTTCCCGGGCCTGACGCCAGGTTTTCAGGGGGATTCGATTCTGCGGGAAGGCTCGTTGTTGGAAGAACCACTGGTTTGGGGCGTTGATCTCGAGTGTGCGTTGCTCTTCGCGGCCTCGGTCTTCGATCCACAAACCCGCAGACAACAAGAGCACGAACGCCGGCGCTGCGATTGCCAATGTCTTGAGAAATTGTGCCGACCTTTTCATTAAAACCATTGGGTTCTCTCCTCTCACAACCAACCGGGCACGACGAGATTAGCAGAAGAGAGAGGGCCGCCGGCCTCCCCAAGTAGAGAGCACACTCCCGGACGGGGCGTGCCGTCTTTGACTTTTTCCCCAGGAAGACCATCAGGAGACCGGGGCGTTGCGGTAAAAGTCTAAGGGGGCAACCCTCGACGAGAGTCTGAGCGACTGAGTCTTGGCTGACGCCGCAGGCCGCCGAGGTCTTTTCCCGGAGGGGCGGTCCTTCTTACGGATCGAGAAATGTTGCCCCTCCGGGAAATGCGCCGAGCGGGAGCGATCGGCAGTCGTTTGAGTTCACGTCGGTCTTAAAGCGTTCCCGAAGGCCGGGGTTGGATATCAGCGTCCGGGACAGGGGGCAGCGTCTGATCGCAGGGGCAGCGACCGGGGCAGGAAAGGGACACTGGTCTTCTCATTGCACCATAAGCTCTCGAGCACCTTGATGGAGCGCGGACCTCCAGGTCCGCAACAGCAACCCCCTGGCCCAGTCGAAGCCTCGCTACTGACAAGATCCATCGGCACAATGC
>JBDLIO010000216.1:0-5335 GCA_039714865.1 Acidobacteriota bacterium
TCCACAGGCACTCCATTCTTCTCTGTCTCAATATGAACAGATTCTTCAATAAGCTTTTCCCTGGTGGCATCCAGAAAGGCTACAAACTCCTTCAAGCCTGTTGGCGCACAAGGCCGAGGACGAAGGCGTCGCCGTTGCGGAAATCCTTGCGGGAAAGCCGGGACACGTCAACTACGGCGCAATTCCCAGCGTGGTCTACACCGACCCCGAACTGGCAATGGTCGGACGGACCGAAGCCCAGCTGAAAGACGAAGGCATCGGCTTCAACACGGGCCGCTTTCTATTTCGGGCCAACGGGCGCGCCAAAAGCCTCGGCCAGGAAGAAGGCATGGTCAAGATCCTTGCGGACAAAACAACCGACGAAATCCTGGGCGTGCACATGGTCGGACCGCGGGTGTCCGAGTTGATCGCCGAAGCCGTCACCGTAATGGAATTCAGCGGCTCGGCCGAGGACCTCGCCCGAACCTGCCACGCCCACCCCACCCTCTCGGAGGTGGTCAAGGAAGCGGCGATGGCGGTCGAGAAGAGGGCGATTCACAGCTAGGCAGACGAACGAGCTCTGAGATGCGTACAATCCCTACAGGGAGGGCGAAGATGCACGGAGTTTCGAAGACAAGACCTCTGTCAGGCGCGTTGATTTTTTTGGTTGCTGTGGGAATGGTACTGGCTCCCAACGTCATGCAGGCCGAGGATTCCCGCGCATCTCTCGAAATCACAGGCAGTTCCATCAGCCCTTCAATCAACGAAGACGGCGCCTGGGGCTGGTGGGACCCGCGCAAGTACCAGTTGTGGGAAGCCGATCAAGACGATTCCTTCGATCTGGCCGAACTGCGCCTCACCATGCCCGGCGACGAGTTTTCGGGTTTTCTGGCGGTAGAGCTCTATCCCGAGTTGACCGGCACCGGCGTACAGTACGACGACGAGGGCGCCCTCGTTGCCGAGCATCAACTCGAAGCTGAGATCACGGTATACGACCTGGCCATGACTCGGACTCTGAATACACAGGGTGCTTGGCTTTTCAGGCCATGGATTGCCCTGACACACATGCAGATCGAGGAGAAAAGGAATGCCCTTCAGGAGGAAGGATTACCGGTGGATCGTGCGAGGTCCAAGCTGTGGGGCGCCGCAGTCGGTCTCGCCGCCGAGACCTCGCTCCCATGGAACCTCAGACTCTCGGGGCGAGTCGTGGCACGGTGGGCGACCGGCGATCGAGACGCCACATTCACCCCGGAATCCTCGTATGGGGTTCCCGGTTCGACCCAGGTGAAATCATCGGATTCGGTGGATCGCTTCATGTGGGGGGGAGAACTGGGAATCCGCTGGCAGGCCTCGGCATACTTCGGTCTCGAAAGCGGATGGCGCTATCGCGACTGGACCGATGACGATGGTCCGGCGAGCTTCGACGGTCTGTATCTGAGACTTCTTCTCCGTCTGTAGCGTCCATGCTCACCTGGCACTCAAACCGCGAAAGGGGGAAGACGTTGATGGTCTTCCTGAAAGGGTCAGCTGCGATCCTGGCGATTCTCGGGGTCACCGGAATCGGGGCAGCGACGGAGGCTCGAGCGAAAAACACCGGCAAAGACGGCTCCCCGGTGACCGTGTCCGCCCCGACAGGCCTGACCGAGCACCTGCACCAGCGAGCCGGGCTCTCAAACCTTCGCCAGGGTTCACCAGGCACGCCCAAGACCGAGACCGTACTTCTCGACGAAGACTTCGAAGGCAGTTGGCCCACCTCGCCCTGGCGTGTGTACCACGGCTCCGACGCAGCCGATGTCGATTGGGGCCGCACCAGCCATCGTGCCTCCGAACAGTCCTTCAGCATCTGGTGTGCCGCCTCCGGAAGTGATGCGCCGGAAGACGGCGGCGTGGCGCCCCCGGGAACCTCGAGTTGGACGGTGGCGGGCCCGTTCGATCTCAGTGAAGCAACGACGGGAAGTCTGACCTTCGACCTGTGGCTCAAGACCGAACTGTTCCATGACAATTTCATGTGGCTTGTTTCCACCGACGGGGAAAATTTCACCGGCAGGGCACGCTCGAGCAATACCGAGGGTTGGGCGACGATCACTGTTGACCTGGCCGACTGGGTCGACGGCCTCGACGTCACCGGTGAACCCCTGGTCTGGATTGCCTTTGTCTACCAGAGCGATCACGACATTCAGTTCGAAGGGGCGTACATCGATCAGGTCCGTCTCGTCGCCGACTCCGGCGAGCAGGGAACCACCGGCCGCACCTACTCAAGCGACGAGGACTTCGCATCAGGAAGCCTGGTCGGACTCGAGGCGGAATCCGATACCCTGAAAATGTCTGATTCATGGAGCGCGATGCCCTATCTTTGGATACCGTCATCCCTGACGGGCACAGCGTCGAAAGTTGACACCGAGACCGGCGACGAATTGGCGCGTTATCGCACGGGACCGGCGGGAATCACACTGGCTCCGACCCCGGCAGTTGTCGATCTGGACGGCGCCTGTTGGGTCGGCAACCGTACCGCAGGAACCCTGGTCAAGATCGGACTCTCCGAACGTGGCGGCTGCGTCGACCGCAACGGAAACGGCATCATCGACACCTCGACCGATGCCGACGGCGATGGCGACATCAGCAGCGACGAGATTCCGGCATGGGGTGAAGACGAGTGCGTTCTCCTGGAAGTTGTCCTCGTGCCGGGCCACGAAAGTGTCTTCACGCCGGGCGATCACCATGAAGAATACTCCGACATCAATCTGCGGACCATGGCACTCGATGCCGAGAATCGCATATGGGCCGGAATCGAATCCAACAAGAGCCTCTCCCTCATCGACGGCGGCAGTGGGGAATACCTGAAAACCATCAATCTTGGGGCCACCGATACCAGCCCGTTTGCCGTTATCGTAGATGCCGGCGGCGATCTATGGTGTTCCACCTGGCCCAACCCCTGGGTTCTCAAGATCGATCCGGACACCGAGGAACTGGAAGAGTTCGGACTCATTCACGGTTCCCGGGGATTGGCCCTGGACGGCAACCAACACCTCTTCATCTCAGGGTTCCGTCATTCCGCAGTCTCCCGCGTGGATCTCGATGCTGGAGCTGTCGATTTCGGATTCAGTGCCGACTACGAGGCCGACTCCATGGTTGTCACCGAGGACCGCCAGCTTTGTGTTGCCGCCGAGGCTTCACAGAGCGTGCGACGTTACTCGATGGACGGTTTTGTCACGGGCACCCTCAACTTCGGCAACTTCCCTTCGGCCGTGGCCCTGGACAACTCCGGCAAGATTTGGGTCACCGGCCGAGGCAGCGGCATCCTGGTCCGGATCAATGCTCAGACGATGGGTGTCGAAGTCGAAAAGACGCTGTTGGGCATTAGTGGGCTCAACCCGACCGGAGATCTGACCGGGCTGGTCGCCCGTTCCATAACCGCTCCTTTCGGAAGTTGGGCGGTGGTCTTCGACAGTCAACAGGCCAACACCGCATGGGGCACACTCTCGTGGATCGCCACCGAACCCGAGGGGACCGCCCTGAGGGTGAGAACCCGAAGCTCTCACGATCAAGACCTGTGGTCGGGATGGGAAACCGCGGTTAACGGAGCCGATCTTCAATCCACCCCAGCCGGTCGTTACCTCGAGATCGAAGTGGCGATGAAGAGGCCGACATCGGGCGAATCGCCCGAACTCGACGAAATCACGGTGACACCGGTCATCGAGGACGGCGCCCCGGATGCACTTTTCTCGTGGTCGCCTGCCGATCCACTGGTCGGTCAGACCGTCACCTTCACCGACAACTCGACCGGCGAGCCGACATCCTGGACCTGGGATTTCGGAGACGGCGAGACCTCATCGGACCAGCACCCGACACATGTCTTCACCAGCGACGGGACCTACAGTGTCAGCCTGACCGCGGGCAACGATGCCGGTGAGGACACGGTGACTCAAGACATCGTCGTCACAGCCCGAGGCTCCCTCAGGACGCCCGACGCTCCCCTTCGATAATCCGTTGACCTCCCATTCAAACGGCCTGAACCCATCGCCAGACTGAGAACGCTTCATGAGAAAATAAAATAATGGCACTCATTCTCATTGTGAAATCGGTACGGCTTCGATTTAACCATATGTTAGAATCGCCATAGAATGGAAAAAATAGTATAGGTTCCTTGGGAGGGGATATATTATGAGGAAGTATCTTGTTTTGGGTCTTGTTCTGGGTTTGGTGGCCGCACCTGCAATGGCTACCGACCAATATTCCAATTTCAAAGACTGGGCGCTTGCCAACGGCCACGGGGGCGCCGGAGGCGAGGCTCAGGGGGATGTCATCGAGACGTTTCCCGTATCATGGGCCGGTTCGCCTCTTGGTCTGGCCATTGATCACGGAGATACCAGTCGCATGGTTTTCTTCCACGAGTCCGACCCTGACCCAGGTATTTGGTTCGTCGATGTGGCCGCGGGCCATGCCGCGACCTCTCTGACCTACAGCAAGTTGGGTGGGCAAAATACCGACGGTGGCTCGGTTCGCCTCAGTGACGGGTACATTTACACAGCCGACTACAACGGTGACCTCAGCGCAATCGACGACAACATCTACCTCTTCGACCGCAGCGGAAACACCGTGGCCTATTGGGAGACCGACGGCGGGCTCACCGGAACCCAATGCACGGGAGGTTCGGTCGACACGATTATCGATGTCGCCGCGGATCCCGTAATCGCCGGTCGTGTCTACGCCACCGGAGTCGGCGGGAACGTCATCACGGAAATCGACCTGTCCGACACCAGCGGTGGCGCGGCTGCGTCCAGCCCCTGCGTGATTATGGGAACCTACGCGGCGCCCGCCGGAATCAGTAGTCTCATTGCGATCGAGTATGATCCGACCAACGACGGCTACTGGATGTCGGATTTTAGTTCAACCAATCTGGTTCTGGTTGCGAACGACGGCACCTTCGCCACGGTCTTGGAGACGTTCGCCTTCAACAGCGGCGCCGGATACAGCACCGGCATCTCGCCGCAGACTTCCGGAGGCAACCCGCTGCCGCTTTGGGTGACGGATTTCACCTCCATGAATGCAAACGTGCTGGACTCGGGCACCGTCCCTGTTGAGCTACAGTCCTTCAACATTGAATAGACCTCTTGTTTTTCAGGTCAAAGCCCCGCCTCGGCGGGGCTTTTCTTTTCGATCACTCCCCGCCCCCCGGGGCCAGATATTCATTGACCAACCCAACTCTTGTTCTCATAATTCAGCTCGAGAGGGGACAGCCGTGCACAAATACCTTGTTGTGTTTCTCGCCCTGGGATTGGGGACCACGCCGGCATTTCACCGCAGACGTCAGGCGGCAACCCGCTGCCGCTTTGGGTGACGGATTTCACCTCCATGA
>JBDLIO010000217.1:0-5322 GCA_039714865.1 Acidobacteriota bacterium
GGTGAGGCGATGTCAGGCCTTGATTCAGGAAAGCTGACGACAGAGGAGATGCTCTCCCGACGTGGCTGGTAAAGGGCTGATTGGGGTTCTGGCCCTTCGGGGTGCGTTTGAAGCGCCCCGTGAGGTTTTTGGCCGGCTCGGAGTCACCACCGTCCTCGTACGAACGGCAGAAGAGTTGCAGGAGGTCGATGCCTTGGTGTTTCCCGGTGGCGAAAGCTCCGCGATGCTGCGCCTGATGGAACCGCAAGAACTTTTCATCTTGATCGGAACGAGAATCCACTCAGGGCTCCCGGTGCTGGCAACCTGTGCCGGGGTGATTCTCCTCGCAGCCGAGGTCACCCCCCACCAGAAGAGTCTCGGGGCCCTGGATATCGACGTCGAAAGAAACGCATACGGCCGACAGGTCTTTTCATCGGTCGAATCCTTGCGTTTCGGTCCTCAGTTCGAGGGGAACGCATCCCACGAGGGTGTTTTCATCAGGGCCCCCAGGATCACGAGGGTGGGCGACGGGGTCGAGGCCCTGGCCTGGCGGGGTGATGATCCGGTCCTCGTTCGGTCCCCGGGAGTCTTGGCGGCGACATTCCATCCAGAACTGGGAAGCGGCACCCTGATTCACGAACTCTTCCTCCAGGAAATCGAGCGGCAACGCCGATGAACCGGGTTGCTGCCCTTGTATCGGCTGCAGGGATCGACCCCCGACAGGGGAAGGCCGAGGCGGCCGCCTTGATGGTTCGGCGCTTTCCGACAAGGATAGGCGGCCGGGATCAGGAGGGACCGGAGGAAGTCGTCGAATGCGGATGGTGTTCGGGCCTTGAGGCTTTCGGTGAAATGATGACTCTGGTGACCGCATCGCCATGTCGATGGGGAACAGCTTTTGGTGTGCGTTGGCCATGGTTTGAGGTTGGAGGCGCCTTGGTGGCCCCGGGTCTTCCGGTGCGGTTGGTATCGGGGAAGGAAGAACCCGGGCCGGATGGCGTCTACACCCTTGATGGTGACGCGGTCTACCGGGAGGCCGCCGGCCGGCGGGAAGTCTTTCTGGAGACTGCAGTCAGTGCTCCTCAGACGACACCTGATTTCACCCTCCTCTGGTTCTCCGAAACTGCCAGGTTTCTCCTTCGGGATACGGTGTTGGAAATCGAAGACCTCTTTTCGAAGACCAGCACCCCTCTCGACCGGAGACGCCTTGAACACATCCTCATCAGGGGTCAACGGGTCGATGGAGACGTCATCGAAGAGTTGTCGTTCGGCCCTGACCCTCGGCCGACAACGGTCGAGGTGGCTCGAGAACGGGGAGGGTCAACGGCGCCGTTGCGGGACCCGGCAGCCTTCCTTGAGAGCAGAATCGATGTGGAAGAAGTCATCACACGGGGTGATCGTGCCGTTATCAAGGACGTCCGGGGCGAGACCGTTGAATTTTTCATAACCCCCCGGGACTCAGGTTGGCTCCTGGAGCGGATGCAGGGGCAGTTCCTTTTCGAAAAGCTGTGTCTTTATGAAACCGGTGATCATCTCATTCTCAAAGCCACACTGGCGCCAGAACACGATCTTTTGACTCCCGGCCTTCGCGGGCGCGTGGTCTTCGACCTCAATGCCGATCTCATGGAGTTTCAGAAGTCGTAGATCCGGTCCTGTTCCAACTCTTCGACCGAATGGGGCAGCGAGGTGGCTTGCAACTCGGCCCGGATTTCATCGAGATAGGGTGGCTTGAGGTGGTAGAGGAGGACACGGGGACCGACGTCGAGTTTTGCCAACTCCACCGCAAGGGTGCCCGGTGTCAAATGAAGACTGACGTCTGCAACGTCCTGAAGCCGGTTCGGAAAGGAACATTCGGTGATGACCGCGACCAGATCTTTGATCTGGTTGGCTCGTTGCCAGAACTCTTCGGTCGGACCGGTGTCGGAGGTGAAGCCCACCGAAGCCTGAGCCTGTCGGATCAACAAGCCGACGGTCGGAACGATGTGATTGACGGGGATCGGGGTGATTTCGAGATCTCCGCCCGCGAGGCCCCGGATAGTGAAGGGTGTTCCCGGCGTGATCTCGACAAACCGGACCGAGGGGTAGAGATGGTTGGGTATGCGACTGAAATCCGGCCAGGTGTCATTGTTGAAAAGGTGGCGCTTGACATTGGCCAAAACCCGGCGGGTGGAATATATGGTCACCGCCTCATCGTCGAAGCCGAAAATATTCTCAATCAAGAAGGGCAGGGTGGCCGTGTGGTCACTGTGGGTGTGGGTGATGATCACATGCCGAATCCGGCGCTGTTGGTCAATTTCGAGGGCCCGCGTGATCGCTCCGGCATCAATGGCCACGGAATCATCGATCAAAAATGACGTCATTCGACAGGAAGGGTCGTCGCCGCCGAAACTACCCAGGACTTTAAATTTCACCGATCTAGTATAACCCGCAAGACGGATGCGTGAGTTTCTTTTAGGATTGGTCAGTCTCAGACGGAGGGTTCATGGGGAGTAATCGGATCATCTCACGATTGGGAATCTTGATGGCGGGGGGTGGCGCCAAGGTTCGAAGGATAGTCGCCGAGGCTGATGACCCAACGCGGGATTTGGCCGAGATTCTGGATGGAAGAATACCCAAGGCGCTCTTGCATGCCGCCCGGACGACCGAAGAGTCTGCGGTTCCCCAACTTCTGGAGCGAGTCTCCAAGGCCGGGTGGCGGTGGATAAGCCCTGGTGCGCCGGATTACCCTGGATCCCTGAACCATACTGCGGACCCCCCGTTGGGTCTGTTCGTCAAGGGCAGGTTGGATGTCGGCCCTTCAGTCGCGATCGTCGGGTCCCGCCGGGCCACCCCCTATGGCATTCAAGCGTCGAGGTTTTTGGCCGAAAGCGTCGGCCGGGCAGGTGGTACCACCATCTCCGGCATGGCCCGCGGTGTGGACGCGGCGGCTCACGAGGGCGCCCTCAGTGTCGGCGGGAGAACCTGGGCCGTCTGGGGATGCGGGCCGGACAGGATTTACCCACCCGAACACGCCCGCTTGGCAGATCAGATTGCCGAGACCGGCGCCCTTTTGACGGAGTATCCTCCAGGGTCGCCTCCGCGGAGGCACCATTTTCCCGAAAGAAACCGGATTGTTGCCGGCTTGGCCTCGGTCGTTGTGGTTGTCGAGGCCGCCGCCCGTTCCGGCGCCCTCAGTACGGCCCGCCAGGCCCTGGATGAGGGCCGAGACGTCATGGCGGTGCCGGGCAGTATCTTCTCCGAGGTGTCGGTGGGACCCAATGGTTTGTTGCGGGCCGGGGCCCAACCGGTGACCTGCCCGGGAGACCTTCTCGACGCATTGGGTCTCGAGGTTGGGAACGCGCCGAACCTTGACCCGGAGGTGATGTTCCTGGAGCTCGGCGAAGCCGTGACCGTGGATCAACTGGCCGAGAGGATGGGTCGGACCGTGGATCTGGTTCAGGCGGAAATCGTCGAGATGGAAATACAAGGACTCGTGGAACGTGGTCCCGATGGGCTGATTCGGAGGCGGAGATGACCGAAATACAGGAACGGGGGAATCAGACCGGCGGAGACCCGATTTCCGTTGTCGGTGCGGGCCTGGCGGGCTGCGAAGCGGCGTGGCAGTTGGCCGCGGCGGGTCTGGCCGTACGCCTTTTCGAAATGAGGCCGACGCGCAGAACACCGGTCCACACGACGGACGGATTTGCCGAACTGGTCTGTTCGAACTCACTCCGAGGAGACTCCCCCGGCAACGCCGTTGGATTATTGAAGAGGGAAATGGAGCACCTGGGATCACTGATCGTCAAGAGTGCCAGGGAAACGGCCGTTCCTGCCGGGGGCGCCCTGGCCGTCGACAGAACGCTCTTTTCCGAGAGGGTGGGTGAGAAGATCTCCGGCCATCCATTGATCTCCGTTGAGCGAATGGAGGTCGTCGATCTCCAAAAAGTGCCGGCGATCATCGCCACAGGCCCCCTGACGTCACCGTCCCTTCACTCCTCCTTCCAGGCCTTGCTGGGCGAAGAGGCCTTGAGTTTCTTCGATGCCGTGGCGCCTGTCGTGGCTGCAGACTCACTGGTTCACGACCGCCTCTTCAGGGCCTCCCGATATGACAAGGGAGACGGGGCGGACTATCTCAATGCCCCTTTGAACCAAGAACAATACGAGGCTTTCATCGACGAACTTCTGGATGCTGAGAGGGTGGATTTCAAACAGTTCGAACAGGAAGACATCCCCTTCTTCGAGGGGTGTCTGCCGATCGAAGTGATGGCCGAACGTGGCCGGGACACCCTGCGGTTCGGACCGATGAAACCGGTCGGCCTGATCGACCCTGCGACGGGTTCACGCCCATGGGCCGTCGTTCAGCTCCGACAGGACGATGTGGCGGCAGACCACTGGAATTTGGTGGGATTTCAGACCAAACTGAAACAGGCCGAGCAGAAAAGGGTTCTTCGGATGATCCCCGGTATGGAAGAGGCTCGGTTCGTTCGATTCGGCATGGTGCATCGCAACACCTATATCAACGCACCAGCCCATCTCGACCCCCTGCTTCGCCTGGTCGAGAATCCAGCCATTCGGGTTGCCGGCCAAATGGCAGGCGTTGAAGGATATGTCGAATCAGCCGCAACGGGCCTGATGGCGGCCAGAACCCTCGGATCGGAACTCAAGGGAGAGTTGCCCCATGCGCCCCCCCCGGAGACCGCCATGGGCGGGCTCATCCGTCATCTGACCGAACGCCCCGCGAAGGGTTTCCAGCCGTCGAATATCACGTGGGGCCTTCTTGTATGCCCCCAAGACCTGAGACGAATCCGGTCCAAGCGGGATCGGAGGGTGGCGCAGGCCGAGAGGGCGCTGGAGTTGATTGATCGGTGGGGGGAGGCGGTGTCCGCCCGGTGAGCCTACCGTGACGGAGGTCTGCCGGTCGCCGATGCGGTCCATGGACGCGGTCATCGGTCCCGGATCACCGCCGCTGTTTGCTGACGCTGCACCTGTCTGCCCCTGTCGCTGATTCTGATCCTGTCCCTGGTCCTGTGTCGGTTCCGTGCATTGGAACGCGGGCACGGCACGCCGTGCCCTTTGCCCACGCGGATCGCTTCGCGATCTTCACGGCTTCGCCGTGATCGCCCTTCGGGCGATGCGCGATGTCCCTACTTCCTTCGGGATCTTGGGTGGGTTTTTTGGTGTACGGACATCAGGTGGGCGAGATCAACGGTGGTGTAGATCTGGGTGGTCGCCAGCGCGGCGTGTCCGAGCAGTTCCTGGATGGCCCGAAGGTCCATTCCCGCCTCGAGAAGATGCGTGGCGAAGGTGTGCCGCAGGGCGTGGGGGTGGAGTTGGTGCTGTGTCGAGCTTCTGAGAACGGCTGAGTCG
>JBDLIO010000218.1:0-5314 GCA_039714865.1 Acidobacteriota bacterium
ACGGTGATCTTTTCGCCGCGGTTGGCGCAGTGCACGATTTCCGCCATGCCGATCGAGGCCAAGTCGCCGTCGCCCTGGTAGGAGAAGACCGCGAGGTCTGGCCGGGCCCTCTTGATGCCCGTTGCGACGGCGGGCGCTCGTCCGTGAGCTGCCTCATGAAAATCGCAGTCGAAGTAGTTGTAGGCCAGCACTGAGCAGCCGACCGGGGCGATTCCGACGGTGGTCTCTCGGATGCCCAACTCGTCGATCACTTCGGCGACCAGCCGGTGAATGACACCGTGGGTGCAGCCCGGACAGTAGTGTGTATGGACATCGGAAAGACTGTCGGGTCGGACAAAGACCGCTTCAGGCATTGTGCACCTCCTCGCTCTCGCCGGCCTTGATCGCCTTGACCTTGGCGATGACTTCTTCGGGACTGACCAGCATGCCGCCGAGGCGGCAGTGGAAGTGGATCGGTCGAGGGCGTTGCAGAGCCAGCCGCACGTCTTCGATCATCTGGCCGGTCGACAGTTCGACCACAAGGATGTCCTTGGCCCTGGACGCGACCTCACGTACGGCCTCATATGGGTACGGCCACAGGGTGATCGGCCGGACCATCGCCACCTTGATGCCGTCGTTTTCCAGGGCCTCGATCGCCGAGAGACAGACTCTGGCGACCGTGCCGTAGGCAACGATGACCACATCTGCCGAGTCTACGGCCCCGTAGGTGGCAAACCGAACCTCGTCGCGTTCCATCAGGTCATACTTTTTCTTGAGGTCGATATTGTGCTGTTCCAACTCCGCAGGATCGAGGAAGAGGGAGTTGATGATCGCCTTGGGACGGTCCCTCTTCCAGCCGGTCGAGGCCCAGGTCTTGGGCGGCAATTCTTTGATCGGCTTGCGGTCCTCGTGGAATTCGACCGGTTCCATCATCTGCCCGATCAAACCGTCGCCGACGACCATCACCGGGTTGCGGTAGTAGTCGGCCAGGTCGAAGGCATCCTGCACAAGATCGGCCGCTTCCTGAATCGACCAGGGCGCCAGGACCAAGACGCGAAAATCTCCGTGGGCCAGGCCCTTGGTCGCCTGGAAGTAGTCCGCCTGCGAGGGCAGGATGCCACCGAGGCCGGGTCCCGCTCGCATGATGTTGACGATGACCACCGGCAATTTGGCGCCCGCGCAGTAGGAGATGCCCTCGGCCATCAACGAGATGCCCGGTGACGAGGACGAGGTCATGACACGTTCTCCGGCGCCGGCGGCCCCGTAGAGCATGTTGATCGAGGCAACCTCGCTTTCGGCCTGCACGAAGGTGCCGCCGACCTGGGGCAGGCGCGAGGAGAGATATTCCGGAATTTCGTTCTGTGGCGTGATCGGGTAACCGAAAAAGAGGTGACAGCCCGCCTGTACGGCGGCCTCACCAATGGCCTCGGCGCCCTTCATCAATTTCTTAGCCATCACACCCCCCTTAGTATGCGAAGTAGTGGTACATCGTGCCGTGAACGTCCATGGTGATCGCCATGTCGGGACAGGTGATGCAGCACAGTCGACATCCGATGCACCGCATCGGTTCGGCGACTTCGGCATAGAAATAGCCTTTTGAGTTGATATTCTTCGTCATGCCCAGGATCTGTTGCGGACAGGCGTTGACGCACAGTTCGCATCCCTTGCACTGATCGGGTTCGATCAAAATGTGTGACACGACAGCTCCTTCCCGATTCTTCGAATCAGTTCAATACGAACAGCGGCCCTACTGTTTTCCGCTGTGGTTGCACCTCAAATGGTGGTTTGACGATACGTTTCAAAATGAAGGCCGGGCACGGCAGATCGCCGTTGACCATTGCTGCCATGTCTTCGTGAATGGCAGCGGCAACGACCGGCAGGTCCAGAGCGGCGCCCGTTTCGACCGCTCGGGCGGCGCCGTCCAGAATAATCTCCGCGGTAGTGTCTTCCATCATGTGGGTGTTGGAGATCAGGCCGGTAACCCGCACGCGGGCGACGGCCTCGATCTCATGCACCATCGCGATCGCCCCGGCGGTATCCGGCGTCGAGGGCCGGGAAAAATTCAGTACCACCAGGATCTCGATGCCCGTCGTCGGCAATACGTCCTTCAAGGATCCCAGAACCCGGGCGCCGGTGCCGTCACCTCCGACATCCAGAATCGTCTTGCCCTGAGGTCGGCGGAGGATGTCACGAACCTGCGGCACGATGATCGGCAGGTCGGCATAGACGTTCTCGCCCTCGGGTGCGATCAAACGCACACCGGCCTCAGCCAGGATGTGCCGGGCCGACCGTGAGCGGAAGTAGGGTTTGACGACGTCAAGGTCCGCCAGGGTCACCGCAACGCCATCGGCCGCGAGATCGAGGGCCCCGTTGAGGGCTATCTCGGTCTTGCCGCTGCCGAAGTGGCCGACGAGAACTGTCACCTGGCGTGAGAACAACGCGGTCTCCTGATTGAAACATTTCGAGCTGAGTCCAACGAATAACCACGGACCCGCCCAAACTCTATGTGAACTGCTTCACGAAAGCAAGAAGTCGTTTATTGAGACGCAGTTGCGAATTGTCGGACAAATCGCATGGTGGAAAAGAGCGCTTAAGAAAAAGACTCAGTGTGCGAGGGTTTCCAGACTCTTGCGGGTCTCTTCATCCCAGCCGGCGAGGATTCTCTGCGGTTTCAAGTGGTCATCGATCAGCAGGGAGAGGGGGACTCCGGGGTCAGTTGTTCCTATCAACCGTTGCAGATCGGTGGGCTCGATGGTGACGATGGGGTAGGTGATGCCGAGCCGGTCGATAAAGGCAGGGATCGAATCACGTGTATTCGGCCGGTCGACGCTGAGGCCGACGACGGCCAGGCCCTCGTCTGACAGCTTCTGAAGTTCGGGCATTTCGGCGGCGCAGGGTCGGCACCAGGTGGCCCAGAAGTTGAGGAGCGTCGTCTGACTTGGTGCCACTATTTCGCTGAGTTTCCGGGTATTTCCGTCAGGGGTTTGAACGGCGACATTGGACAGAGCCCGGTCCTTGCTGAGGCCGTACTTGGCGAAGAGTTTCTCTTCGGCGGTTGCCGCTTGCGGAAGGCTGAATTGTTGCTCGTCGACAATCCGCGGCCGGTCTTCATCTTCGACCACCAACCACGAGGCGCCGGCCGGTGGACCGTCGAAGGTCTGAACCAAGCCTGAAGGCCAGCGGACTTCGACTGAAAGAGCGCGCTCCTGATTTCCAAGCCCGAAGAGCAGGCGAGGGTCAGATTGGGAGACGAAGCCCGAACCGCCGTTCTTGACCTTGGTCTCGATGCCTTCGGACGTCGTCACTCTGACTTCAGCCCCCCATGCGTCCAGACCGCTGTTCGTGCCTTCCAGGGCGATTCGGATCGACGAGTTGTCGGCGCCGATATTGTTCCGAAACAGATAGTGAGCTTCGCCATGCATCGCCCTGAGGAAGATGTCGGTATCTCCGTCGTTGTCGAAATCAGCGAAGACCGTACCGCGACCGTCACTGACGCTGTCGGCACCCGAAGCTCCGGAGATATCGATGTAGGTTCCGTCTCCACGGTTCAGGGCGACGAGATCCCGCTCGTACCCGCTGAAAGAGAGACCGTCGGCAAATGCCTGGGCTTGCAGATCGCCGAAGGTTTGCGCGGTCTGGGCGGGTTCGCCTTCGCCGTTCGTGATCTGTGACGCCACGACCTGGCGCCAAAAGAGGCTTCATGTGTCGTGCAGCTTGGACCCTGAGATGAAACCGTTGGGGGTGTAGACATCGGGCCATCCATCGTTGTCGATCTCGACAAAGCCGCCGCCCCAGGCCCAGCCGGCGCCGAAAGGCCCCGCTTCGGTGCTGACATCTGAAAAGTGCCCCGTTCCGTCGTTGCGATAGAGCGCATTGCCGACGGCCATCGACTCCAACCGTTCTTTCGAAGGCAGTTCCCCACCGCCGAGCCGGGAGAGGATGCGCCGGCCTGCGGTCGAGGACATTCGAGTGACATGCAGGTCGAGGTCGCCGTCCCGGTCGAAATCGGCGAAACTGACGCCCATGCCGTAGGCGCCGTCGTAGACGCCTCGCTCGCGGGCCTCGTCCCTGAAGTGGTCTCCCTGGTTGATGTACAACGCGTTGCCGCCGCCGAAATCGTTGGTGGTATAGAGGTCGAGATCGCCGTCCGAATCGATGTCGGCAAAGCCTGATGCATAACCCCAGCGATCGTCGGCGACGCCCCAGGCCGCCCCGACCTCTTCAAAGGAGCCGTCACCCTGATTGAGAAAAAGGAGATTGGGCGTGCCGTTGGTCGCGCCGTCCCAGCGATCCGGCAGGATCTCACCGTAGCGGTTGTAGGACGCGACGTAGATGTCGGGGAATCCGTCCCTATTGACGTCGCCGGCAACGGCGCTGAAGCCCAGGGCGGGCCGGGCAACACCGCTCTCGAGGGAGACATCCCAGAATTCCAGAGTGCCGTCCGGGATGAGTCTGTTTTCCAACAACTTCTGGGTGCCGATGGCCGAGAGAAAGAGGTCTGTGTCGCCGTCATTGTCGATATCAAGCAGCAAGGGCGCCACCAGATCACCGGGAACCGATGCGACAAGAGTCTCGTCGGAGGCCTCATGGAATGAACCGTCGCCTCGGTTGAGGTAGAGGTTGATCCCGGTTTCGGCCGTCGTCACGAGATCCAGCAGGCCGTCGCCATCGAGATCGCTCGTCGCAGCGCCGTAGGCGGCGAAGGCCGGGCCTGTTCGTTCGAGAAACGTGGGGTCTTTTCGTACCAGGTCGGCAGGCTGGGCGACTTCGCTGAAGACATCGACCTCGGCCTCGAGACTGTGCATTTCAGTCATCTCGAACCGGTCGAGTCGCCAACCGTCGTCGTGGCGAACAGCATGCACCTGGGCTCGTCCGCGAGCCCACTCGCGCCGGCCTTCGTGGTTACGGCCGACGAAGGCCAGGGCCAGTTTCGCCTCGATGGACCTTCCTTGATCCAATACCGTTGACTTTTTGACCTTGAACCGGACGTCTTCAATTTCGGAGAAGTGTTTCAGCCATTCTTGGACCTCGTGGACAAAGGCCATTGAGGTCATCGATTGCACTCTTTCGGCCAAAGCCCAGGTCCGGCCCCTGATCAGCTGAACTTCTCGGGGGGTTTCGACTGAATGCGGAGTCACGGTCTTTGCTTCAATGGGATCGACAATCGATCGGGTGAGGGCGCCGAGATTGCCCTTGCCCAGGGCGATGCCCAGATCGAGTATGGCATTGGCAAAGTCCTCGGTGGCCTGCTCGACCGACACCATCCGGGAGGGGATCTCGGTTGGGGGCGGTCCGGAATCAGGGCGGCACCCACAGGCAGTCACCATCGAGATCA
>JBDLIO010000219.1:0-5289 GCA_039714865.1 Acidobacteriota bacterium
ACGCCACAATCGCAAGCGATACAGCCACCTCGAAGGACCAGAATTCGAGTTGGCGCTGAGAACGGCGAAAGACGTCTCCAAACACCACCCCCAGAGCCTGCAGGCCCGCATTCTTGAGCGATTCGAAAGCCGTCTCGAGGAATTCGAGGCCCGGCACGGCGTTGTCTTGAAGTAACGATGAACATCCTTTTCACGCACTCGTACTTTCTCCGCCTGGACTGCAAGCAGTGGAAAGCTGCCAAGCCCTATCCGCCGCTGGCCACACTCTACGCGATGGCCTGGCTTCGACAACACGGGCACGACATCGCTCTCCACGACACGATGTTTGCAACCGGTCCCGACGAAATACGGCCCATCCTCGAGGACCGGCGCCCCGACGTCCTGATGCTCTATGACGACGGCTTCAACTGGCTGACCAAGATGTGTCTGTCGACGATGCAGGAGGCCGCCTTCGAAATGATCCGCCTCGGGCGGGAGGCCGGATGCCGCGTGCTGGTGTGCAGTTCCGACGCCTCCGATCACCGGCAGCGGTACCTGCAACACGGCGCCGATGCGATCATTCTCGGCGAAGGGGAGATCACCCTCGGTGAGGTCGTCGAAACCCTCACACGCGACCCTGATGCCGACCTCACGGCGATCCCCGGCCTGGCCCTGCTCGAGGGCGACGAGGTCAGGCTCTCGCCGCCACGAAAAACCCTCAGAGAACCCGACACCCTCCCGAGGCCGGCGTGGGACCTGATCGACCTGGCCCCCTACGAAGAGATGTGGCGCGCCCACCACGGCTACTGGTCCTTGAACCTGGTCTCATCCAGAGGCTGCCCCTACAGCTGCACCTGGTGCGCCAAGCCGATCTACGGCGACCAGTACTTCCTGCACTCTCCCGAACGGGTGGTCGAGGATCTGGCCTGGCTCAAGGAACACCACGATTTCGAACATATCTGGTTCGGCGACGACATCTTCGGCCTGCGGGCCGACTGGCTGGAGGCCTTCGCCGACGGTCTGGAACGAGAACAGCTGGAGATCCGCTTCATGATCCAGGCGCGGGTCGACCTGCTGGCCAAGGCGGAAATCGTCGGACCCCTGGCCCGTGCAGGCCTGCACACGGTATGGATGGGTGTCGAATCCGGCTCACAGAAGATCATGGACGCCATGGCCAAGGGCATCACGGTCGAGCAGGTTCACGAAGCGACCAGGCTCCTCAAGAAGGCCGACATCCGCATCGCATTCTTCCTGCAATTCGGCTACCTGGGCGAGGACAAGGAAGATATCGGAAAAACAATCGACCTCGTGCTCGACCTCCTGCCGGACGAGATCGGCATCTCGGTCTCCTACCCCCTGCCCGGAACGCCGTTTTACGAAACGGTCCAGGCCCAGATGGGCGAAAAGACCAACTGGACCGATTCCGACGATCTGGCCCTGATGTACCGCAGCACCTTTTCTCCGGCCTACTATCGCCGACTGCATCGGTACGTTCATCGCGCTTTTCAGACCGCGCGGGGCCTCGAGAGTCTCAAGAGCCTGATCAAGGCCCCGTGGCGCCTCAACCGCGGCATGATCCGCACCGCCGTCGCCACCGGCTTCCACGGCCCGGCAGCCCTTGTGGAACGCCTGCGACTGAAACGACTCGAAGGGGCATGAATCACCTGGGAGGGTGTTGGGCATTGACGGCGGATGGATTTCGGAGGGTCGTAAAGTGGCATTTGAGGCGCATTCGAGACGCTGTACTCACCGTACGGGCCGAGGATGCAACGAAATGGGCCTTTGCGACACCCGAAAGGCGGCGCTGATAATGCCCAACACCCCCCGAGCTTTCGACTCGGCAGCCACCGGCTACGACCAGGTCTTCACCGACTCGGAGATCGGCGCCCTTCAGCGAGGCGCCGTGCACCGGCATCTCGAACGCACGGTCTTGGGCTCAAAGAGCCTTTCCATACTCGAGTTGGGATGCGGCACGGGGGAGGATGCCGTGTTCTTCGCCGAACGAGGGCACACGGTCACGGCGACCGATGTTTCGACCGCCATGCTGGACCGGACCAACAGCAAGGCCGAGGCACGCGGACTCGGCGATCGGGTCCGGATCACTCCTCTGGACCTCCAGGCCCCGGAGACCTCCGGTCTCGACGGACCGTTCGACCTGGTATTTTCCAACTTCGGCGCCCTCAACTGCATCGACTCGCAGGCCCTCCATCGCCTGGCCGGCCACCTCGAGAACCTGACCGCCGCCGGCAGCGCGATCGTCGTCGTCGTCATGCCCCGCGCCTGTGTGTGGGAAAGTCTTTATTTTCTGGGTCAAGCCCGGCCCACAGCGGCCTTCCGGCGCTTCTCGAAGGGACCGGTTGCCGCCCCAGTCGGACCCGAAACGGTCCGGACCTGGTACCACAGCCCCCGGACCATCACAGGCGCCTTCGGCCGGGCCTTCTGCAGGAATGCTCTCGTGCCGATCGGGCTCGCAGTGCCTCCTTCCTTTCTTGAACCCTGGGCCGTTCGACACCCACGAATACTGGCCGCCCTTGCACGACTGGACCGCTCGCTTCGGCCCATCGCCACTCTGGCTTTCATCGCCGACCACGCCCTCGTGCATCTGGAGCGAACGTGAAAAATGGGTTGAAAATGCCCAATCGAGGGCTGTCACCGTGGCGGACCGCCACGCTGCTCTTCACCGGAGCGCTGGCCGTTCGAGTGCTCGCCGTTGCAGCTACCGGGTTCGACGGCCTCTACGGCCAGGATGCCTACGCCTATTTCGACCAGGCCATGGCACTCAGGGCCGCTCTCCTGCAGGGATTGCCGGCACCACCAGGCTTTCATTGGCCCCAGGGCTATCCTGGCCTGGTCGCCTTGTTGTCGTTGGCCGTCGGCGCCGGACCATGGGCCGCGCAATGGCTGTCTCTGCTGATGGGTTCCCTGGCAGCTTCGCTGACTTATCTGATCGGCAGAAGACTCTTCCCCGCCGAAAACCATGGGGCGGCGGTCCTGGCCGCCGTCGTCACGGCAATTGGTGGACAGGCGGTGCTCAGCTCGGTCGTCTGCATGTCCGATGCCACAGCAATGGCGCTGATCCTTCTTTCAATGTGGATAGCCTTGAGATACCGCGATGCTCCCCATCACTGGCCGCTTTTGGTTCTGGCCGTCATCACGGGAGGCGCAGCAGTCGCCACGCGCTGGGCCTCCCTCCTGGTCGCACCGGCCCTTGCAGTTCCGGCCCTTGCAGGGTTCTCGAAAAACGCATGCTACAGACGCTGCCGACCCGGTCTGATGTTCGCTGCCATCGCCCTTTCAGGGGTCGGCCTCGTTGCCGTTTTCTCCGTCGAGGCCTTTGACATTGCCGGCTATTTCCGAGGCTGGACCCTGTTCAACGGCGTTTGGGGGCCGATTCCCCAGATTCCAAAAAACTCGCTGGCAGCCGCGGCCCCCGGACTGCTCTACTACCTGGCGCCTCTTTACCATCCCGCATTTCTCGGACCGCTGCTGGGCCCGTTGGCCTTCTGGGGCCTCTGGCGCCTGGGACGAGATCACGACCGGACCTCGTTGATGACCCTGCTCCTGTGGGCCGTTATCCCCTACCTTTTCTTCATCGGCCTGCCACTCCGCAATCTTCGCTTCTGCCTGACCAACTCCACAGCCTTCATCCTGCTGGGCGCCTATGGGGCCTGGTGCCTGTTCCCGAGGCCAATCCTGGGCCGGCCAACTCGAGCCCTCGTCATTCTTTCCCTGGCATTGACGGCGGGATGGAGCCTTTACCGGCTCCACCACTTCACGGCCGACCAGGCAACCATCGTGCGAACCGTCGAGGCCGTAGGCGATTCGGTGCCGGCGGATGCCATCATCCTGGCATTCGAGATAACGCTGGCGCTGGAGCACCACAGCAACCTCGAAGTCGTCGAGCTCTTTGACCAGGACGCCGATGACCTCCAAGAGCTGGCCGCCGGCCCCCGCCCGCTGTTCCTCCTGACCAGGCCTGACGACATTCTCGAGCGCTGGCACGATCAGGCGCCGGGCCTCAACACCAGGTGGTTGGAGGCCCGCGGCGATCTGACCTCCGTCGGGACCTGGGAGGCCTATCGACTCTGCAAATTCCAGGAACATCCCCCAACCCCCGTGGAAACGCCGCCATGAAGAAGAGCCAATCACGCCCTTCAGAGCCCCATGTACTGCTCGTAACCCCCGGGTTTCCCGAAGATGAGCGGGACTCATTGTGCATCCCGCCGGTTCAATTGATGCTGCAAGAGCTTGTTTCTCGCCAACCAACTCTCCACCTCTCGGTACTCGCACTGCATTACCCCACCGAACGCCGCCGTTACCGGTGGCATGGTCTCGAAGTTCAGGCGATCGGCGCCGCCAATCGTCGCTGGCCCCTTCGCCTCTTTCACCTGGTGCGGGCCTGGAGGGCAGCCGCCACGCTCGGCGCCGGTCATGTCTTCACCCACGTGCATGCCTTCTGGCTGACCGATGCCGCCGCGACCGCCTGGTGGATCGCACGAGGCGCAGGCTGTCCCCTCTCCCTGACTGCGATGGGTCAGGATGTTCTCTCCGGCAATCCCTACCTCCGACGGCTGGCTCAAACGGCCGCCTCGATCGTCACGATTTCCGATCGTGGCGCCGACGCCTTCGAGGACTTCACCGGCTGCCGCCCCGATGCCGTCATCCCGTGGGGCATCGACGCCCCTGCAGCCGACCCGCCCGCCTGGCAGGACCGCCCGATCAACCTTCTCGGGGTTGGTTCCCTGATCGAACTCAAACAATGGTCGTTGCTTCTGGAGACCCTCAAGAGCCTGATCGCTGCAGGCGCCCCGCATCGAACCCTCCTCGTCGGTGACGGCCCGTTGCGCGCCACGCTGGAGGCCGAGGCCCGGAAGCACGGTCTGACCGATGTGCTCACCTTCACCGGCACCCTGCCGCGCCCCGAGGTGTTGCGGTTGATGGAACAAGCCCAGGTCCTCGTGCATCCCGCCCGATTCGAGGGCCAGGGTTACGTTTTTGGTGAAGCCCTTTCCCGAGGCATGTCGATCGTTTCGGGTCCGGTCGGTGCAGCCCGGCCCTCTGAGAGGTGGAGGGTCGTCGAACCCCAAGACTTTGTCGCCGCCTGCAGAGATCTGTTCAACGAACCCCCGTCGACGTTGCCGCAGATTGATCACCCCCTCGACGACACCGTCGACGCCTACGCTCAACTCTGGGGTCTCCTGTGACGGACGAGCTCCATGACCGCCTGTCCGGAGCAGCCTTCGCTCTCCTGGTGATTTTCATCATCGGCTGGTACTGGATGCCATCGACTAGAAACCAGGCCAGTTCCTT
>JBDLIO010000220.1:0-5284 GCA_039714865.1 Acidobacteriota bacterium
GGACCGTCGACCGGATTTTCTCCAGTTCGTAGTGAGGCGGTTGGGCTTCGGGGAAGCCCATCAAGACTTCATAGGCGCCGGGTTCAGCTGCCAGATAGAGATTGGGGGCAGGGATCCTGGCACTGACCGAAATCAAGGCCAATGGTGCGTCGTCACCGTCGTTGAGGATCAGTTCGAGGCCGATCACCCGGGTCCGTGAGAAGTCGAACCGCACCGGCCTTGGATCGCCGAGCCGTCGAAAGAACCGGCCCTGGACAAGGTCCCGTTTCTTTCCGTCCTCCAGAGTGGCTTGAAGCCTGAAGTCGCGGTCGAAGAAGGGCGCCTCGGTCTGGATCCGTAATCGACCGACGGTCATGGGCGGGTCGGGGATCTCAAGGGGGTAGTGGGACCGGCGGTCCTCAACTCGATGGCCCATTTGTCTGAGTTCGATGTCGACGATTCGGGATCGATCCTGCCGGAGATAAGCCCATTGCCGGGTCTCCGAGTCGATGATTCGCAGATCGGCCATGTCCGGGCGCATGACTGCCAGGTCGCTGGTGTCGATCTTGATGCGGGCGAGGCCTTCCTGCGAAGGTTGCACTTCGATGCGCCTTCGGTGCGAATACAACCTGGGATCGATCGACGCCCCCGGGTGCATGGCGAATTCGAGCGCCGGAGTGGCGTCATAGAGGGGGTTGCTTTCGACAGGTCCCAGTGTTGCAGTCGAAGCGCGGGCAGGGTCCAGCAGAGCCAGTGCCCGGCCGGCGGAATCTCCTGTGGCCGGCAGGTCGCCCCTTCCCTCGAGGGCGAAGAGATCGTACCGGGGCCGATGGGCCCGGCCGCCTCCGAAGACTAAAGTTGCGCGTGTCTCGCCCTCGGGCAGAGAGAAGATCAGTACCGGTTGGGGAACCAGCGCCGAAATGCCGGGACTTTCCAGCGGAGGACTGTCCTGATTGTCGATGACGACCCGAAGTCGGTCGCCCCGGGCCGGACGGAGTGGGATTTCGAGGTCTTCGATTGGCGCGATGGCATCGATGCGCAGGATGATATTTGAGCCCAGGGTGTCAGGGTCGGCGCCGGGTCCTTCATCCCATACCGTGATCTTGCGGTGGAAGGTCCCGGTGGTCGTGTTCAACAGGAGCCGTCGGGGCACCAGCCCCCTGGGTCGCACGACGACCAGCTCGGTCGACCGTGGGTTCTGCAGCGTTTCAATAATCTTCAACGCCGCGCCGTTCTTCTCCGACACCGGCAGTATTCGTCGTGCTTCCAGGGTGAATCTCGGGTCGAGATAGCCCTGGTCCAGACCCTCCAGGGTCAGCTCCAGCCGGCTGATCCTCCGATCGGGGATTGTGAAACGTCTCTTTTCGGCCCCGGCGTCCGGTAGGCGAAAGAAGGAACCGTCTTGAAGCAGAGTGGTCGTTTGGCCCTGACCGTCGATCGAAAGGATCGTCACGCGGCTGACGAATTCCGGTCGCTCGACAGTGACGACGAGATCCCAGGCAGCGACATCATCGGGGACCGGGGGCACGCCGAGCACGTAGTCTTCCCTGTATCTCGTGACCCGGCTGTCGAGAGCCTTTCGCGAGCGTTTGGCCGACACGACCTTCGGAGTCGCTCGATGCCGAAGTTCCACGGCCGTGCCCACGGCATCGGGGCTGTCGACCAGGAAGGGAACCTCACGGCCGGACTCCGACAGGATCCGGAGGTCGGCCAGATCCGACCGGCAGGGGCCGATCACTTCGGCGGGAAGTTCGAGCCGGCTCAGGCCCGACCCGTCGACCGAGATCGCAGCCCGGTTGGGGAAGAGTGTGCCGAGGTTCTCCGCCGGAAGGCTGGTGGCCACCGTAGCGAATGCCATCGAGAGAATCAGAAGCCGGTTGAGTATTTTCATTGGTCGCCGCCTTTGGCTGCTTTGAATACGAACTGTTGGTAGATCAGCGATACGACGATCAGTGAGACGGCCAGGCCGGCCAAAGATGCGACGCGGTACAGGTCTTCCAACTCACCCAGGTCGTGCAGAAATACCTTGAGAATGGTGGTGACCATCAGCCCGAGGCTGAGCCACCGCAAGGAGGAACTCCGGGCCCGAACTCCGATCGCCAACAGGATCAGGGCATAGACGGCCCATGCGATGGAGGTTGTGGCGTCTCGGGCCGGAAGCCGTTCGAACGTCAGCTCCAGTGTCGTGCTGGTGGCGAAGATGTCGGCAATCGCGAGGTTGATCCAGGCGAAGACTGTTGCAACGGCAGCCAAACCGCATGCTGCGGCGCCGATTGCCCGGCCTCCGGGGTACCAGCGCTCTTCCCAGTTTCGGAGCCGGGGTACTTCTCTGGGCTTCAGGAACCGCATGGAGAAAATCATGGCCGTGGCGGGAACCAGGTAGGTGTAGCTCAGCCAGTTGAGGACCGGTGTCGCCGAACGCACGTGGTAACTCAAGACCTCGGGGTTGGCGACCAGCCGCACGGTCGAGGCGCCGAGAAGGGCCAGCCCAAAGTACTTGAGGCCGGGATGGTCCAGCCGCGCCCACAGTGCCAATACCGCCAATCCGTTGAGCGCCCACCCGATCGTGATCCACTCGCGGTCCAGTTGCAGCGGAATGGCCAGGGACACCAGACTGAGGGCCACGGCGCAGTACCAGACGACCGCGCGGAATCGGGTGTCCGTGTCCTCGCCGAGTGCGGGCCGAAGCCGGAGGACTGCTACCAATGCGACAGCTGCAAGAGCCAATGGGAGCAGGCCGATGGCCTCAGATCCCCACTGCGTGGTGAAGGCCTCCCGCAGTGCCGGGAACCAGAAGGGACCGGCGAGAGCGGCCCCCCACCATGCCGAACGGCTTCCGCTGAAGGCCTTGGCCGTCAGAACCGGCCAGATTGTAAAGAACAGTGCCGTTCCGGCCAGGAGACTGAACGGCAGAGCGACCTCTCCGACCGTTTGGGAGGAAGGGAAGCCTTCGGCGAAGATCAGTGATTGCCAAAAGGCAGTCGAGAGCGTTGCGGCGAAGAACCACGGACCCGAGTGCAAACGAGTGGCCGCCAGGACGGCCAGGATGCCGAGGACCAGCGTCAGGACCATGCTCATCCCGGCATCCGTCCGGTGGTGCTCGGTCAGTATCATTGCCGCCGGCATCAGGGCGAGGGCGGTGGCGGCGCCGGTTCGCTCAGTCCAGGTGTGGACTGTGCCGTCGCGTGTCATCAGGGCGAGAATCTGGAATACCAGGACGAGCGCGATCATCAAGGCGGCGAGGAGCCAGGACGACAGATCCTCCCGGTGGTAGCCGTGGATCAGCGTGACGATCGTCAGCCCCAGGGCCGGACCGAGTCCGGCGGCCGGCTGGACCCAGGCCCGTGAGGGTCGCCGTGCGTGCCAAATAAGTGTGGCGCCGAGGACGACCCAGGCGAAAACCCATGGCCAGGGCCGGTGAATACGTGAGGCGCCGGATGCGAGGACCAAGAGGGTGAGAAACCCCAACTGGGCGATCAGGGACGCATTGAGGAAGGAGCGGCTGTGGGCATGATCTCGGTGGATCACCGAAGCCGCAAGGAAAACTGCGGCGACGGCCAGACACACGCCGACCGCCTGCCAGGCCTGGGTGATATCGAGGCGATGGGTGATCATCCAGAGCGTCATGACGCCCAGTGAGGCTCCGGCGGCGCCGACGGCCGGCCCGCGCGGTTCCTTGCGTGCCAACCAGCAGGCGCCGGCGCTCAAGATCACCAGCAGTGCCCCCAGGGCCGAGGGGTTGTCCGCGAGCTTGGCGGTTCCGGCGAAGTGAAGGCCGAATGCGAAAGGCACTGCAACCCCACCCGCTCGGGTGGCGCGCCACAGCAGTGAGTGCTCCCTGTCGCCATTGTCGACGAAAAGGAATGCCAGGCCGAAAACCCCCAGAACCACAATGCCCAGCGCTGCCCTTTCGGCATCCATCGTGCCGACGATCCACAGGCCCTGGTGGAGGGCGGTGCCGGCAAGACTGAGTACCGCGAGCAGGGGCCAACCCCTGGCCCGGGCCAACCAGAGCAGACCCAGGTCCAGCAGGAGGATGTAGCCGAAGAGGGCCGCCGGGCTGGAAGCGTCGGAGGCCACGAGAAGAGGCGTGGCGAAGCCGCCAAGCAGTCCGAGGACAGCGATGAAGCGGGCATCACGGGCGATGGCGACCGCGACGCAGACGGCCGTGATCACGACCATCAAGACGAACGCAGGCACCATGCCGATCAGGCCGTAGAGTGTCTGAGCGGCCCAGGTCGCCCCGTAGAGGATGACGACACCGGCACCTGCAAGGGCGTTGGCGGCGGGGGCCTGGCCCCGTTTGATCAGCCACTCGGAACCGACGATGCATCCGACACCGACCAGAACTCCAAAGATTACCCTCATCGTTGGGGAGATCAAGCCGTGCTCGATCGAGTACTGGAAAAAGAGAAGGGCGGCGAGGGCCAGGACGATGCCTCCGGCCGCTGCGGCGCCGCGGACCCCGATCCATTGCTCCCAGTCGATGTCGATCTTGGGGACTTTTGAACCGGGGGGCGTGGCGCCTCCGGGTGCGGCCGGTTCTTCCAGCGTTCGGGCCGGAATGGGAGGCTGATCCGCGGGTGGGGTTGGTGGAACTGCCGGGGCTTCCTCCTTCGGGCTCGGCGGTTCAGGATGAACATCGAATTGCGGAGGAGATGGGGGCGCCTCGGGAGTGGGCGCCGGCGCGCCGGCGTCGGACACTTCGGGAATGGCTACCTCGCCAAAGGCCGGCCGGCGCAGTTCATCGGGTGATTCCCGGGCGACTGGCGGCTGAGCGGTGAGTGGACGGGCCTCGAGGTCAATGATCCGCCCTTCGAATTCTTCGACCCGCCTCTGAAGCTTGCGGGTGCGGGAAATGGCAAGAACCGAGATGACACATCCGGCAAGAGCCGCAGCCGGCAACCCAATGACAATGATGACAAGAAAAGCTTCCAAAACCACCGTCCTCCTGTTATGAGTATCGTTGGTGTGACCCAGGCTATCTTACCTAAATACGGATTCTCGGCTGTGATCGTTGCCTTCGGTCTCGACGGAAAGGGCGAGCCGCCCGTAAACCAATTGATGCGCGGTGTAAGGCTGGGATTCGAGGGAGCGTGCGACTCCGATCGCGCATCGTGACGCCGGGAAGCAGGGAGGCTCAATCATGAGGATTGGTGAAGATCGCTCGACCACATTGAAAGCCGTCGGAGGAAACCACTGGCTGGTTGTCGTGGTCGCCATTCTTCTGTGTGCCTGTGTCGGCGCCGATCAAGAGCCTGAGATTGACGACTTCAGTGTTGCCCTGTCCAGGGCCGCCCTCAAA
>JBDLIO010000221.1:0-5278 GCA_039714865.1 Acidobacteriota bacterium
TCGGTCAAGGCCCCCACTCCGAGGAAAATCACTGGCGGCAGAAACTCGGTTCGAATACCGGCGTCATACACGAGCTGAAGCAAAGGGTGGCCGACGTGGCCTCCGGCCCCGGCTTCCATCACTGAGGCGCTCATCATCGCGTGGGGCAGATTGGCCAGAATGGCGCCAAACCCGATTGGAATCAGCAGGAGGGGCTCAAAACCTTTCCGGATGGCCAGGTAGATCAGAGTGCCACCGATTGCGAACATCACGAGATTCTGCCAGGTCAGACCCGCAAAGCCGGAGTTGTGGATCAGCCCGGCGATTGCGCCCATCCTAGCCTCCGATGGTCATGATCGACTGACCTGCCTCGATGTCGGTGCCCAATAGCACATCAATACTGCTGACGCGGCCGGCGCATGGCGCCTTGACATCATGCTTGGCCTTCATCGCCTCGACTGCCGCTACGATCTGTCCCTCTGTGACCGTGTCCCCTACCCCGACCCTGATTTCGACCAACTCAGTCCTGCCGGCAAATGGTGAATATACGTGAGTACCAGCCGCGGTCCCGGCAACCGGCTGGACGGCAGCCGGCGCTGAAGCCGCGCCACCGATGGAGGGCGGCTCAATCGTGATCGTAAATGAGCGGGTAGCGCCGCCTTCCGCCACTGTGCAGGTGGTTGTCACCGGTCGATCGAGAACTGGAACTGGCGCCGGGGTAGCTGTCGCCTCGGCTACCGGCGCCTCCTCTTTTTTCAGTGGGAGGACGATTTTGGGTTTGCCCGTGAGGAGTCGGATGCCTTCGTTGAGGTCCATGTTCTTCCCGGGGATAATCGCTGCCGCCACGAGAAAGGAATTTTCGTCAGTGATCGGCAGATCTCTCTCGCCCAGGGCTTCGCGAGCCTGGGTCAGGCTGTCGGGCGCCGCCTCGAGGGGATCACCGTCGAACGGGGGCAACTCCAATTGCTCGGAGGCCGCCGAGACGACCTTTGGATCAGGCTGCAGGGGTGGACGGCCGAAATACCCCAAAACTGCCTTGCCGTAGCCGTCGTTGATCTTGGTCCAACGTCCCAATAGGACGTTATTGAACGCCTGCAGCCAGTACTGCTGACTCCCCGGCGTCACCGAGGTCCAGGCGCCACCGGCCTTGACGACGACCGGGAACTCCGCAAGTACCTCGTTATACCGGTCCAGAATGCCCGCCTCCTGCATCATGTGGACGTTGGGCCCTATCGCACCACCGGGCATCGGGAAACCGACGACCCTCGCATCGGCCGTGGTCGTCACCGGATTGAACTCGTACTCTTGAAGACCCTCGTTGAGCATGTTCTCGATTTCGCCCATTTTACCGGCGTCGATATCAAGCGAGTAGCCCGTTCCCTTGAGCGCGTGGGCCACCGACCGGACATCCGGTTGCACAGTTCCCGAGGCCATCGGGCGCACGGACAGATCGACTCCGTCAACGCCGCCGGCGATACCCGCCATATAGCACGCCACAGCCATCGACGCGGTGTCGTGGGTGTGCTGCCACAAAATAACCTCGGGAGGCAGAATCTTTTTCAAACCCCTGGCGGTGTCGTAACAGGTCTTCGGATCGGTTGTACCGGAGGCGTCCTTCATGCACACCGAGTCGAAATGGATGCCTTTGTCCAGGAGTTTTCGGATAATCCCGATGTAGAACTCCGCCGTGTGGACCGTGTCGTCCTCGAAGGGTAGGCCCATCAGGGAAACGCACACCTGGTGGTGCATGCCGGCATCGACGATCGGTTGACCGGTCTTGGCCAAATTGTCGACGTCGTTCATGTAGTCAAAATTTCGATCCCAGGTCGTACCATGCTTGGCCATTAGCTTGGCCTGCAGGTCGAGAGCCTTGAGTTTTTGTGTGGTCAGCGTTACGCCGGACACCGACCGTGTCAGGATCTGGAGGTCGGCGTCGGGCCCGACTGCTTCGCGCATTGAGTCCATGCACTCGAACGGATCTTCCCCGACATAGAAATACGGCGCCTGATACCTGGCCCCCCCACCGAACTCGAAGTGCCGAATCTTCGCCTCCGTTGCGGAGAATTCCATCGCCGGCAGGATGGCTTTGAGCCGGGTCTTCCCGCCAAAAGAACTCTGGAGACCATCTCGGAACGGTGTGAACATCACCCGAATTTTTTTTGATTGCTCCGTAAAGATCATCATTCCTCCTCGATTCGTGTCACCCGGGCACCGGGGACAATCCCGGCCACCACCGTTGCAATCGCCGCGACAACGGCGGAGTCCATCTGTGCGATCCTCACGGGAAACAACCTCGTGATCATCTGCATCACGACTGCGAGAAAAATCAGCAGCCCGAACACCGAGGTAAAGGCCACGAGACACACTGATATCAGGTTGGCTTCTTGCAATTTACACTCCCATGCCCCAGCAACAGGGGATCAGTGGCGGCGCTTTTCGAATGGGGTTGACGGCATCAATAGAGGCAATTGCCCTTGGGCGAAGACGCTTCATGATAAAACCAAGGATACGTCAGTTATTGAGAAACACAAGGGGACTATTTTATCGACCTACCGAATTCCGACCGCCCTGCGGACGTTGTCCATCAGCGGAGCGATGGCCTCGCGAGCGCGACAGGCGCCTTCGGCCAAGACCTCTTCGACGGCCTCTGGGTCGGCCTTGAGCTGATCGAAGCGCTCACGGGCCGGGCCGAAGGTCTCGATGAACCACTCGAAGACCTGTTTCTTGATGGTGCCGTAGCCGGTACCACCCTCCCGGAATGCCGTCTCAACCCATGCCTCTTCGCCTTTGGGCGCGAACACCTTGGCCAACTGATAGAGTGTGCTGTCTTCGGTCGGTTTAGGTTCTTCGACCGGAGTTGAATCGGTCGTGATCGACATGATGGTCTTTCGAATCGGTTTCTCGGGTCCAAAGATGTCGATCGTGTTCCCATACGATTTGGACATCTTCTGCCCGTCGATGCCGGGCACGACGGCCACCTTGTCCAGAATCATCGGTTTGGGCAGCGTAAAGACCTCACAATTGTAGGTCGCATGAAACGCGCCGGCGATGTCCCGAGTGACTTCCAGGTGCTGCTTCTGGTCCTTGCCCACCGGAACCATGTCCGAGTTGACGATCAAAATGTCCGCGGCCATCATCACCGGATAGGCAAACAGCCCGTGGTTCGGCACCATGCCCTGTCCGACCTTGTCCTTGAAGGAATGGCAGCGCTGGAGCAGACCCATCGAGGTGACGGTCGAGAGGTACCAGGTCAATTCCGTGATCTCCGGAATGTCGGATTGCCGGTACACGACGCTTTTTTTTGGGTCGAGACCAAAAGCCAGGAATGCCGCGGCCAGATCACCGATCAGCCCTCGGAGACGGTTGGGCTCCTGGACCGTGGTCAGGGCGTGATAATCGGCCAGGAAGAAAAAGCACTCATGCTTTTCCTGCATCTCGATGAACTGGCGGATTGCGCCGAAATAGTTTCCGATATGAAGAATGCCCGAAGGCTGAACGCCCGAAAGTACACGCATCGTCACCTCGCAGCACGGGAGTTTAACCGATGCGCTGATTTTCCCCAACGCGGACGATCGCACCGTTTGAAAATCCGGTGCCGCCATAAAACGGCGTTTCATCCGCTGACGGCACCCTCGTGCTCCACCACGTCGTCGGAGGGCTCCCCGACGATGACGGTGTCTTCGCCGGTGAATCAATGCAAGCGGGGGCATAGACACGATAGGATGGAGCGGTCGCTTGGAGGATATTGATGACTCGACGGATGCAAAACGGAATCTTTGATCACAAGGCCGAGAGGTTCACCGCTGGGGAGACCATCAAACTGAGTGCAGTGTGCTTTGTCCTGGTGCTGGTGGCCCTTCCGATGATGGCGACCGACGGCTCACGGCTGCAGCTGGCTTCCGACGCCTGGCCCCCGTTCACCGACGAACCGGAGAACCAGCGGGTCGCGGTCGAACTCGTTCACACCGCCCTCGAACGCGCCGGAATCGATGCGACCACAACGGTGGTTGACTGGAAAGAGGTCGAACGGGGCCTTCGCAAGGCAACGTATGACGGGAGCGCCGCGATTTGGCGAAACGAGCCGAGGGAGCGGGACCTTTTGTTCTCCCAGCCCTACCTCGAGAATCGACTGGTACTGATCGGCCGCAAGGGCAGCGAAGTCTCGGCCGCGCGCATATCGGATCTCGCCGGCAAGCGGGTTGCCGCGGTCGGTCGTTATGCCTATGGTGAACAGATCAGCAAGGCCGATGGTGTGTTTTTCGTCAACGGCCGCAACGACCAGGACAACCTCACGAAGCTGCTCGCCGGTGATGTGGAGTACATGCTGGTTGATGAGTTGGTGGCTCGTTATCTCGTGGCCTACCAGCCGGAAGAAGCCGCGATGAAGATCGAGATCGGCAGCAAGGTATTGGCTCGCCGTATGCTCCATTTCGCCATCCGGAAAGAGATCCCCGGCGCCGAAGAAATCGTTGCGGCCTTCAACCGCGAGATCCAGAAGATGCTCGCAGACGGCACCTACGCCGAGATCCTTCAGGTGGGCTGGATCCGGGTTGACGTGGACGGCGACGGCCTGCTCGAATTGGTGGCACTCGGGGACCGGGTGGGCGAAAGGCCGCCCGGCACGGTTTACGACGTGTTCGGCGAGATCCCGGACGAAACACCGATCGAGAAGCAACGGATTTTCGTAAAGGGCAGTATTTACAAAGGCTGGGATGCCATTCCGGATGCCTACAAGGGCCCGACAAGCCAAATGGATTTGTCATACAAGAGAGGCACCACACTCGGCACGCTCCAGTTCTGAGGAAAAAATCCGTCGAAGCGGGTCCTGTCCTCAGTGATCGATGGCGCCCAGGATTTCCTTGACCAGTCCTGGCCCCGCGTAGATCAACCCGGTGTAGACCTGGACCAGGGTGGCGCCGGCATCGAGCTTCTCCTGGGCCTCTTTGGCGCCCATAATGCCGCCTACACCGATCACGGGCAGGGCGCCTTCGAGATGGGTGCAGATCGCTGCCAGAATCTCGGTAGAGATTTCACTGAGAGCCGCACCGCTCAGGCCGCCTGTCTCGGAGGCTGCGGGATGACCGTCCACCCCTCCCCTGCCGATCGTCGTATTGGTGGCGATGATGCCGTCGAGACCTGATTCGACGATGACATCGACCGCAGTCTTCAACTGGTCCGGCTCCAGGTCCGGCGCGAGCTTGACCAGAACCGGGACACGGCGGCCGAGGTCCTGCTCGAGGACCTCTTTTCGTGTGGCAGCCCCCCCCAGCAGACCAGAGAGGAAGTGACGTTCCTGAAG
>JBDLIO010000222.1:0-5277 GCA_039714865.1 Acidobacteriota bacterium
GATGCCCCTCTCAGTAGCGAAGGCCATGATCGCTGTCGACGAGATATGATCGCCAACCCACAACCGGATCACGCCTTCCTCGATCTCCTGCACATGCAGCGGGAGTCCGGAGATCTCTTCGGCCCCGGTCCATGAAGTTGCCAGCAACAGTGAAACGATGACGGTCAGCAATACCCTAGTTCTCATGAATTTCCCCTTTTCTACGCGGAGATAAACAGGCCCGCATTCTCAATAATCGAACGGAAACAGCGAATCTTCCAAAACTACAGTATTCAGTACGCAAGATCAGTGAAGGGGTTTTGGGTCATTCTGGTATTTATGCTAACGGCAACGGTGTGCGCATCATGCGCATCTGGAACTGATATTTCGCATCTCTCGATCACAGCGCCGGCCTTTGCCCTGTGGGCGCCTCGGTTTCACATCGGTCGACCGTCTCGGTCCCGGCCGGTGATCGAAGACCACTGGTCCTGGTGGTATCCCCTTCCTGACGGAAAAGAAAAGGAGTGTCCCCTATGGATTTGTTCAATATTGCTCAGATGTTCCAGTTACCGATAGTTCTCAATTCAATGATATTGTTCACATTCGTGAGCGAAGGGGCTCACGGGTATGAGCTTGGATTTCCCCCTCCTGGGTTAGGCACAACCTCGACCGAATTCAATAGCCCTTTATCAGCAAGTTCGGTCCGCAAGACGGGCTGGATTATATCTGGAGGAAAAAATGAAACGACCAACCGCCACCAAGAAAGTCCTGCTCCTGACGGTTCTTGCACTGGCCGCCGTCGCTACCCTGGCACATGCGGACAACCGGGTCTATGATCCGGCTGCCGGGATTTGGGTCGCCCCCGGCTCTCAGGCGACACTCCGTGCCAAACCCACTGAAACTCCAAAGGCCCCCAAGGGCACGCTTCCTCAAGCGGAAGTCACTGACGCCTTTCAGTTCCCCGGCAACCTCCTCTTCACTCGGGACCTGACCTGGGACGGCAATAATTTCTGGGTCGCGGAAATTTGGAATACTGCCCTCATTAAACTGACCTTGGTCCCCGATCCCATAGATCCGATGGCTGGCACCATGCAGGAAGCCGGGGGTTGGTACGCTTATGGCATGAATCCGTTCGGATTGGCCTGGGATGGAACCAATATCATTGAGGCCTACTTTGAATATTCGGGTAACCCGAATGATCTCCTCGACGATGAAGTCGTATTTCACAACGCGGTTACCGGCGCCATCTCCAACCGGTATTTGACTCCTGATTCTCCGGACAGCGACCCCGCCGGCGCCACCTACGACCCCAACACCGGGAGTCTCTGGCTGTCGGAGGTCATGACGGACACCATCTATGAGTTGAATCCTGCCGACGGATCGGTGCGTTCCTCTTTTGCCGCCCCTTCAACCGAAATCCGGGGCCTGGCCTTCATCGACAATACCCTGTGGGGCGTCGACTTTGCCAATTCCCAATTGGTTCAGATGAGCCTGACCGGTGAGATTTTGACCCAGCTCGACATTAGCCATCTCAGTACTTGGGGTTCCCACCCCGATGGTTTGGCCTCAGACGGTGAAGCCCTGTGGCTCGGCATCAATACGCCTTCCCCGGACCCCAACGACCCGCACCCGTTGTACCTGCTCCGAATCGCCATTCCCGCCGGTGAAATCTTTGCTGACGGCTTCGAGGATGGAACGACAGACGCCTGGTCCTCGAGCACAAACTAAGGCGCCGTTCCCCCCATCCAACTGACAATACAAGACCCCGCCGCTCCAGTGGCGGGGTTTTCTTCGTTCCGTTCGGGCCTTCTTTTCTCTTCAGGTCAACCGGATCAGAAGGGGACCAGAAGTGGGACCAGAAGGGGACACTTCTTCTCTTTCCTGCATCACCCCCCGAAGTTGATCGATCCGGGATCTCCGGATCCTTTTGAACTTGGGGGTTCCGAGAACAGCCACCAGGCGCCGGCGATGAGTACACCGAGGCCGGCGACCGCCACGGCAGCATCTTTCCCGACCGTTGCATACAGGATGCCTGCGATGACCAGTGCAACCCCGGCAATGGTCAGAGCGATACCGGTTTTGCGGTCGAAGCCGGACGCCGGCGTGCCCAGACAGCACTGCTTGTACTTTTTACCGCTGCCGCATGGGCAGGGGTCGTTGCGGTTGATATTTGAATGTGCCACGAGACCTCCGGGACCATTCTACCGATACAAGAATACCTGCATGGAAACCCACTCGAATGGTGAGCCGTCGACGGTGTTTTCATAGACTGTGCCGTCCTGTCGCCGGATATCGAAGTCGATCATCGAGGTCTCGCCTGGGGTGACCCTGTCGGTGAGGTCAACGGTGTTGCCGACGACGACAGCGCCGGGACACCACCCGTTACGGTCGTAGGTCCAGGTCCCGGCCTGAGGACTGTGGGGGTTGTACTCGCAGTCGGTCCGCCACGGCAAGACTGAAAGCGGCTGGTCGTCGACGTAGATATCCTGCCGGAGGACGCAGAATTCGGCGCAATTCTCGGTGACTCCGAAATAATGGCCGGTGGTGATCAACCGGGCCTCGACCCGGGTGACGTCGGCGGGAACCTCCAATGCCACGGGGTCGACCTGATCATCAATCGGATTGCCGGGGTCGCCGACGGTGACGGTTCGCCGTCCCCAGACATTACGGACCTCGACCGGGGTTCGAGGTATCCCGGGGTAGAAGACGAAATCGTAGGTGATGCGCCAGCCCTCACCTGAGGCGTGGCCAGGGCCGACCCAGGTGTCGATCCAGGAGACCAGGGTCTGGGGGCCGGAGAGCAGGGGTCCGAGGGCGGTGATGTCGATGTATTCGCACATTTCGAGGTGATAGGGCGTGATGTACCGGGCCAGTTCGAGGTATTCCCAGTCTTCTTCGGAGGCCTCGGGATTGAGCACGATCTGCAGGCTGCCGGTACGGTCCCAGTCATCACAGTCGCCACTTTCCGGACATTCCAGGTGGATGCGGAGTCCGATCTGGTTCCAGTCCCCGCCGTCCGGAAACTCGACTTCCTCGACGATCGTGCGGTGGTTCTCCGCCCCGAAGTAGTGGTAGGCCTGGTTAAAGGTCCTGACGAAGGTTGCTTGGAACGGGATCTCGGTGTCCGGGCAGCGGTACCACGGCTCATCCTCGTCGAAATCGACCCAGGCTCCGGCGTCGGGGTCGTCAGGCGGCGGCAGGGGCGTACCGGTGACAAAGGTGGGGTCGTTCGTGGCGTTGTCGACGATCGATCCGTAGGCGGTGAAGATCGGGTCCCAGGGGTCGGTGCGTCTGATGTAGAGGTTCTCGCTGGATTGCAGGTTGACAACGGCCGTAAATCCGGCGCCTTCAAGGCCCAGGGACTGCAAGATGCCGTTGATCTGCGTGTGGGACATCGGTTCGAGCGTTCGCGTTACAACGCCTCGCGACTGACCGGCGGCATCGAAAATCTCGATCGTGAAGGTCTCGCGCAGATTGGTCGAAGGGTTGACGATGCCGAGGTTGGATCGGAACAGCGCGGACTCGGTCAGACCGGGAACGCTGATCGGATCCGACCCGTATCGTCTCGGCAGGCCGGAGATCGCCTGGCCGTATGTGCCGTCACCCTCGCCCGATGCCGTCCAGGTCCTGCTGGTGACTTTGAGGTCGGTGAAGTTCGCGCCTCCGTTCCAGCCC
Source organism: Acidobacteriota bacterium (assembly GCA_039714865.1). Lineage (GTDB taxonomy): Bacteria > Acidobacteriota > Thermoanaerobaculia > Thermoanaerobaculales > Sulfomarinibacteraceae > DAOWGJ01. Next base: position 3,655 of record JBDLIO010000222.1, read on the forward strand.
TTGACCACCAGCGCGGCCACCTCGTGGCTGGGAAAGTGTTCGCCGAGAATGTCGTTGACGGCGAGAGTCTGGTGGGGCCAGATCGGGATGGTGAAACTCTTTGGAGAGCCGAAGGGCGTATCGTCGGTGGGCACAACATCAACCTGGAGAAAGGTGGGAACGGTTTCCCCGGCATGGTGGGCAACCAGGTCGGTCACCCAGAACGAACCCGCGGCGCCCTCGGTGTTGGCGGCCGCAGGCACGATGCGTTGGCGGGTGATGCCCCATTTCGTCGTCTCGGGGAGGGCCTCGATGAAGGTGGGGTCATTGGTCCGGTTGTCGACCATCGAACCGTAGGCGATCCACTCGGGCGCCGGGTTAAAACCGGGGGGGGCCCAGGGGCTATCGTTGTGCCAGTTGACCAGACGGACCGTGGCGGTCATGTCCGATCCTTGCAAACCGAGAAAATCCGGGAGGTTGTTGAGTTGAATCCATCTCTCACCGGGCAGTTCCAGCCAGTGGGTGGCCAGGGTTTCCCCCGCGGCATCGAGGATGTCGATCGCGAATACCCCGGGCACCAGTGTGGAGAGGTTGACGAGGCCGATGTTGGTGCGAAATGCTTCGGAGGTTTCCAGTGGGGTCAGGATTTTTTCCAGCCCGCTCAACGAATAGTCTTCCTCCCAGGCGACTGCCGGGATCCCCTGACCGTAGGTTCCGGAAGGGGCCGGTCCTTGGGTCCAGGTCCGTGATGTCACGACTACGGGGACTCCGATCCCCGAGGTATCGCGAGTTGTCACAACCAGGGCGCCGATCGAATGCTCGGGAAAGAGAGTGGCTACGGTGTCTGTGAGAACCAGGGTTTGACCCGGACCAAGGCTCTCCGGGAGAACTACTCCAGTAGGGCCGCTGGGTGACGGCCCGAGCAGCTCCAAGGTGACGGTCACCGAATCCGGGGAACGATTGTGGATGACGACATCGGTATGCCAATCGGACCCTTGATTCCCCCTGACGGAGGCGGCGGCAGGGATCACATGACGCCAGGCGGGAAGGCCTTGGGCAGCTGCGCTGGTGAAGGAACACAGGACGATTGACACGGAAATGAAATATTTCATCGGGCCCTCCTGGGCAACCAATCGTACCAGTTGTTCCCAGGCTGCGGTAACCTGGGTTCACAAGGATTAATAGCGGTGTTCAGCCCTTCACGCCTGTACGATCTGGCTCTCTCGATCGGAGAGAGCCTGGACCTTCGCAAGAACTGCGAACGGTTCCTGGCGGAATTGGTATCGACGGCGGATCTGACCACGGCTGCCGTCTGGTTACGGCACCGTTTGTTGACCGGAGAAGGATCGACATTCGGCGAGCAGGCAGAGGCGATTGCAGTGTTGGTGTCCGGAACGCCGGAGATATATTTTGACACCAAGAAGATCCCTCTGGATCACCCGATTTTCACCCGTTTGAGAGAACAGCAGTACATCTCGGTGGGTGTGGATGGGGAGGATTTCGCGGACCTCAAGATCGAACGGAAAATCCATGGAGGGGTGGTCGCCGTGCTGGCGTTGGGCAGTCTGGGATTCCTGCATCTCTATTCCAGTGATCGGCGCGGTGCGTTTCCCGAGGCCGAGTTGCGGGAATTGGGCAGGGTGG
>JBDLIO010000223.1:0-5276 GCA_039714865.1 Acidobacteriota bacterium
GCCACCTCAACGCCGCCCGGCTGGAGACGCGTTACATTGCGGGACCTTACCGGCGGGAAGACGCATTTCTCTACGTCTCCCGCGGCGTCGGCGTCGGTGCCATGCCGGTTCGATTCGGCGCACCGCCCGAGATCGACCTTTTGACCCTGCACTCGCCGGCACGAGCCCGCCGCGCAGCAGCGTAGGGAGCTCTCAGCTCTCAGCTCTCAGCTCTCAGCGAGCCTTCACCTTGCTGTTTCGCAGCGTCACACTGCGCGATCGGAGTCGCGCGCTCCCACTCAATCTCCCAGCTTCTTTCCCTGCTAGGCTGATGTCATGGACGTTACGAACGAAATTCTGATCAAGGGAACCTTGACGCTTGTTGCCCTCGTTACGGTCATCCTTCGTCATCGCCGTCCGGGAAACCTCAATCCCGAAAAAGCGGGCGCCATGCTCTGGACTGTTGCAGTCGTCGCCATCCTGGCCTGGCCGAATTTCGGTCGCCTGCACGGCGGGTCCGGCATCCACCACTGGGAACAGTTCCACTATTTCTTGGGATCAAAGTATTTCCCGGAACTGGGTTATGACGGATTGTATGCCGCCTCCCTCGAAGCGGAGAGCAAACTCGAACTCGGCCGACCGGTCCAGGCCCACGTCAGAGACCTTCGGACCAACGAAGTCGTGCCTACGAGCACCGTCCGGAAACATCGCAACGCAGTCCGTCTGAGATTCACAGACGATCGGTGGCAGAAATTCGAGGCCGACGTCGCCTACTTTCTGAAATCCAACGCCTACGACTACATCCGGAAAATCCGCCTGGACCACGGCTACAACCCAACACCGACCTGGACATTCACGGCTCGCCTCTTCAGCCGTTACCCCCCGGCCGGCGACTCATCCTTGACCCTGCTCGCCTGGATAGACCCCCTGCTCCTGGCGGCGCTGTTCCTGATGATCTTCAGGACCTACGGCTCACGCATCGGTTGCCTTGCGCTGATCGTCTTCGGACTGGGCTATCCCTGGCGTTTCGACTGGGTCGGTGGCGCCTTCCTGCGGCAAGACTGGCTCGCCGCGACCGGCATTGCCGTCTGCCTGATGCGGAAGAAGGTCTTCCTTTTCGCCGGCATGCTCCTGGCCTACGCGACGATGGTCCGCGTCTTCCCAGGAGCTTTCCTCGTCGGTCCGCTGATCGTCGGCATTCGGCAGACCATCGAGGGCCGGCAGACACCCCGATGGCTGATTCGGCTCGGTTCGGGGTTCCTCCTTGGTGTGCTCCTCTGCCTGATTGCGGGTTCCCTGGGCGGTCGAGGCCCGCAGGCGTGGACAGAATTCCAAACCAATCTGGAGAAACACCATGGCACCTGGCTGACCAACAATGTCGGCCTGGAAAATACGCTGCTTTACGATTCGGACACCCTGAGGCGAAAGGACGTCGACTTCACCCTGCCCGAGCCCTGGCTTCACTGGCAGGCCAAGATGGACCGGCTCCAGAGCGAAAGGCGTGCCGTCGTGCGAGGCGCATTCGCTCTCTTTCTGCTGGCGGCCGCGATGGCGTCATGGAGACAAACGCCCGATCAGGCGGCCCTCTCAGGAATTGTAATTGTCTTTTCGGGAGTGATCCTGACCTGTTATTACTGGGTCATGTTGTGTCTGATTCCTTTGGGCCGGGGTCGTTGGGGTCCAACGGCAGGATGGCTGACTCTCAACCTCGGGCTTTACGCACTCCATCGCTCCACGCCGGCCTTCGAAATGATCTACGGCACGATGAGTCTTGCTTTGGCGGTTTTCTTCCTGGTCTGGATCGGGCCTGATGCTTGGAAGACGCTGCAGGAGATTCGGGGTCGGTTGGGGCGGAATTCAGGCTAACCCGCCCTTCTCACCAGCGATCTACTGCGGCGGCTCACGACGGCATCGCAGCCCCGGTTCACTGTCGCCGTCGCGGTTCACAGACGCGGCCCCGGTCGCTGTTTGCTGTCTGCATTCCGCTGAACCTGTCGCTGCACCAGTTTGCCGACGCGGCCCCTGTTCCGACCCCTGTTCTTCATCCCCGGCCTTCGGGAGCGCATCAAAGCCACAGCCCGCCAAACGACTGCCGATCGCTCCCGCTCGGTACATTTCCCTCAAGGGGCGATGGCTCGAACCGGGAAGGAGGCCGCCCTTGAGGAAAATGACCTCGGCGGCCTTCGGCGTCAGCCGAGACTCGATTGCCAACGCGGTCGCCGTGGGTTGCCAAGCTCGCATTTTCCGCAACGGCACAGAGGTCGGGAGGACTGCCGGAGGAAAATGCGAAGCATGGCACGCCCCGTCTGGGAAGGGCGCTCATGACTTCTTCGACCTCTTTGACCCTTTCGACCTCTTCGACCCCTTTGACCTTGTGACCCTTCGACCCTTCGACTCGCTTCCCTACATCGGATAAAGACCATCATCCCGGGCAGGCGGCATCCCTCCGAAGGCCCCGCCGCCTTCATCACCCATCTCTCCCTCGAGGGCATCCCCCAGATCCTCTTCGATCCGATCCGGATCCTCTCCCGATTCGAGGCGACGTATCATCTCCTCCATCGCCGGCGTCACCGGTTCCCCGGCCAATTCCGTCATCTTCCTGACCGCTCTGGCCATCGCCTTGGGATCGTTCTCGTCGAGGTGTTCCATTTCCGCAGCGAAACGCATCATTTCGGCTTCCAGCTTCGGGTCTTCAAGATCCGGACCCTCCGTGCCTTGGGCCGATGGGCCATCTGCCCCGGCACTGATCCCGAAGGACGACGGCGTTCTGAGAAGATCCTCGGCCCCACACTTTGGACAGATCGGCACCTTTGACGTGTCAACCTTGAACGAGTGAAAACTGAAGATCCGGTTGCAGTCCCGACACAGAAATTCATAGATCGGCACAGCCGCTACTCCTTCTCATTACCATCAAAATCATCCCATCGGTCCACTCGATATTCTTCAAGACCGGCTTCACGCAATCGTTCGGGGTCTGCGCGGACGGCAAGGTCCAGAGAGTCTTCGGTAAAACGCCGAGCCACCTGACCGGGAAAGGCCACAGCCCTTTCAACGGCCAGGTTCTCTTTCAGTGGAATCCGCATAACCAAGAGCCCCGGCGAGGAGAGCACCCGGTTGCGAAGGTGCTCCCTGAACGAGTCCAACCCCTCACCCGTCACTGCACTGAGGGGCAATCCCCCGCCTCCTGGAAGAACAGGTAAGGCCTGGCGGGGCAGCAAATCAATCTTGTTCAAGACGACCACGATGCGATCACGATCGACACCAAGCTCCGCCAGGGTTGCTTCTCCAACCCGGAGATGTTCCTGCCATGCTTCATGCGCCGCATCGACAATATGGAGGACAACATCGGCCTCAACGGCCTCCTCGAGCGTCGAGCGGAAGGGCGCCACCAGATGATGAGGCAGCTTTCGTACAAAACCAACGGTATCCACCATCAGGGCCGAAACCTGATGTCCGAGATCGACCTTCCGGGTCCGGGGATCCAAAGTGGCGAACAGTCGGTCCTCGACCAGTACGTCAGCTCGAGTCAGCCGCCGAAAGAGGGAGGACTTGCCGGCGTTTGTGTAGCCCACCAGGGCGACACTGGGCACTGCCCACCTTCTGCTCCGCCGCCGGCGACGATCACGCTCAATGATTACGAGTTTTTTCTTGAGGTGGGCGATTCGTTTGGTGATCAACCGGCGGTCGATCTCCAACTGGGTCTCACCGACTCCCCGCGTGCCGATTCCACCCGCCTGACGGGACAGGTGGGTCCAGCGCCGGGTCAACCGCGGCAGCAAATAGCTCAGTTGCGCAAGCTCCACCTGGGTCTGCGCCTCCCTGGTGCGAGCCCGTTGCGCGAAGATGTCCAGAATCACGGCGGCCCGATCCAGGACCTTGACCTCCTCGGGGATTACCTTTTCGATATTTCGTACCTGGGATCCGGTCAGGTCCTCATCGAAGACCACAGACTGGATTTTCAACTCCCTGCAGTCCTCGGCGACCCCCTCCAAGAAGCCCGAACCAACCAGGGTTGCCGGATCGGGCCGGTCACGCTCCTGCACGGCCCGACCCAGGACCTCACCGCCAGCAGTCTCCACCAAGCGCTCGAGTTCGTCGAGGTGTTCCTCGACGACAAGCCTGGGAACCGCCGGTCGAGCGAGCCCGACGATCAGCGTGGGCTCCCGGTCGTCATATCGGGGTTCGTACACTAGAAACCAACCCTCCGGGACAGCGAAGGGAAAAGAAAGGACTCAGTGAGCAGGGAACACGATGCAGGGTACAGCGGAGTTCCTGCCGAACTCGCAACCAACAGCCAACAGTTACGCCGCAAAGTCGGTCGACCCCTTTTCCGGTTCCAGCTTGGCCGTATCAGGGCAGGTCTTCCTGATGGAGTCTCAAGAGGACTCGTTCGAATGCCCCCAGGGTCTCCTCAATGTCCTTTGCACCATGAGCCGACGAGACGAAAGCCGGGGTGTTCGCCTCCAGAGGAAACAGGACTCCTTCTTCTCTCAGGGCAGAAACCAGCCGCAGGTAAATTGCCGAATCCGACGCTATTGCCTGTGCATGGCCCAAGACATCGTCCCGCGAGGCGTACACGGCAAAGATCGAACACAGGTGGTTGACCTTCAACTGACGTGAAAATCGTTCGGCCAAGGCAGCCATGCCCTCGACCAACTGGAGGCAGCGCTCCTCAAGCCGTTCAAAGACTGCATCATTCTTCAGGATCGACAGCACGGCATCTGCCGCCCGGAGTGCCACCGGGTGGGGAAGCGTCTCCCGGCCTCCCCAAAGCAAACTCTCCGATTCCTGAACCGTTTCCGTCAAGCCGAGGGCTCCGATCGGGAAGCCTCCGCCCAACGCACCGCCGAAGATCGCCGCATCGGGGGTCACCCCAAACAGCTCGGCCGCTCCCCCTCGGGCCACCCTGAGGCCCGTCAGGCGTTCATCAAAGATCGAAAGAACCCCGGCGTCTCGACACAATTGCACGATCCGAGCCGGCATCCCCTCCGGAGCAGGAATCACACCGCACCCACTCATGATGGGATCGACGATCACACCGGCAATTTTTGACGCACCAGCTGCAAGAGCTGCCTCGACCGCTTCCAAATTCCACCCTGGAAGGACCCGACAGTCTTCCTTGCGGACCGGCGCAATCCGCGGCCAACCCTCACCGAAAAGTATGAATTTTTCCCGGCCGGTCTTACTTCTGGCCCACGAAAGGGCCCGTGAGAAAGCCTCGTCCTCGTCGCGGAAAAAAAACCAGGAGTCAACCCACGGTATGAACTGCTGCAGGCTTTCCGAAAGGTCAACTTCGG
>JBDLIO010000224.1:0-5245 GCA_039714865.1 Acidobacteriota bacterium
ACGTACCGTCGGGTACGCCTCATTCGCTCATTCTGCGAAAACACTGAATCTCACCACGTCTTCCGCCCCTCGCTACGAAAACCGGTGAGAAGGTCGGGCAACCCGGCGCACCCGGCTTCGCCGGTTGCAGGGTTTGAGAATCTATTCTTTTGAACCTGTTCTCAGCGCGAAGCGCTTTAAGCGATAGAAGCGTGGGCAGAATCGGCCGGCAACGCAAAACCACCCGGCCAAATCCACCCGATTCTACACGTGCTTCTATCGCTCCTCCGACAACTCCAACAAAATACCACCGGAGGACTTCGGGTGCACGAAGCAGATGCGGCAACCGTGGGCGCCGGGCTGAGGCTCCTCCGAGAGCAACCGGAAACCCTTGGCCTTCAACTCGGCCATCGCGGCCTCGATGTCGTCGACCCGGAGGCAGACATGATGGAGTCCCGGCCCTCGTCGTTCGATATGTTTGGCGATCGGCGAGTCCGGTCCAGTCGGCTCGAGCAGTTCCAATTGACCGTCCCCCACCGGCAGAAAGGCGACCTTGACGCCTTGCTCGGGCACTTCGTCGGTGCCGCTAACGGTCAAGCCCAGGGCCTCGTAGAAGGGTGTCGCCTCCGCCAGGTTGGCAACGGCGATTCCGATGTGGTCCAGCGTCGGTTTACCCATGATCAGCTGGTCCCCGCGTCCTTCGAAACACCTGTAGGCGCCATGCGCCGCAAGAGTTCCCGCGCAATGACCAGACGCTGCACTTCGGAGGTGCCCTCGCCGATCGTGCAGAGCTTGGAATCACGCCACGCCCGCTCGACGGGATAGTCCTTGGTATACCCATATCCGCCGTGGATCTGGATCGCTTCCTCGGCCGTCCTGACGGCAACCTCGGAGGCGTAGACCTTTGCCATCGCCGATTCCAGCGTCGAATTCTCTCCGCGGTCTTTCTTGACGGCCGCTTTCAGGATCAAGAGACGGGCAGCCTCAACCTCGGTCGCCATGTTGGCCAGCTTATGCCTGATGGCCTGGAACGAAGAAATCTGGCGACCGAACTGCTCGCGGACCGTGGAATACTCCAGGGCCGCGTCCAGGGCGCCTCTGGCGATGCCCAATGACAAAGCCGCAATTGAGATCCGCCCTCCATCGAGGATTTTCATCGCCTGAACAAAACCATCGCCCTCATCCCCCAGAAGGTAGTCCGCAGGAACCCTGCAATTTTCGAAGATCAGGGACGAGGTGTCCGAGCAACGCATGCCCAACTTGTTTTCTTTCTTACCCGGGCCCACGCCAGGTCGATCAAAGGGCACAAAGAAAGCGGAGATCCCGTGATGGTCACTCTCGCGGGAGGTTCTGGCCACTGCCACAACGCAATCACCGACCGTCGCGTGGGTAATGAAGTTCTTCGAGCCGTTGAGAACCCACTCGTTTCCGTCCCGAACCGCGGTCGTGCGCGTGCCTCCGGCGTCGGAGCCCGCTTCGGGTTCGGTCAGACCCCATGCGCCGATCCATTCACCCGAGGCCAGTTTGGGCACGAACTCGCGCTTCAACCCCTCCGACCCGAACTGGTAGAGGTGGTTGGTGCACAGTGAGTTATGGGCGGCAACACCCAGTCCGACGCCGCCGTCGGCGGCGCTGATCTCTTCAAGAATCACTGCATACTCGACATAACCAAGCCCTGCGCCGCCGTACTCTTCAGGAATCACCACACCAAGCAGGCCCAGTTCGCCCATCTGAGCGAAAAGCTCTTTGGGGAAGTGCTGGCGTTCGTCCCATTCGACGCCGTTGGGTGCGATCTCCGAACGCGCGAGATCCCGCACCATGTCCCTAATTGAAAGCTGATCCTGATTGAGTTCAAAGTCCATAAATCCTCCACCGTCTCAACGGACGATCATTGTAGTAGAGCCTTTAGAATTCCGCTGAGAGCCCTTCTTCGGCAGCGCGAAGCGCCCCTCGCGATGAGCGTGGCCGGATTGGCCGTACCGCCATCATCGAACCACACCGTAATTCTCAAAGGCCAATACGGACCGCGCTCATCGCGCCTGCCACGACTCCAATTCAATGCCGCTGTAATAGTGCTTCAGGATGCGGTCGAAGGTCATTCCCGAGCGGGCCAGACCGTAGGCGCCGTTCTGGCACATTCCGACGCCGTGACCCCATCCCCGCCCCAGGAAGCGGGCGACCTTGACGCCGTCGGCCCGGGTTCGGACCTTGACGGTGAACAAGGTTTCCGGCAGGTCGAGGGCCCTGCGCACGTCGAACCCGGTCCACTCCTTGCGCAGCCCCGAACGACCGATGGCCGCCAGGCCGACCACCCGCCCGAAGTCGGTACGCCGGGTGATCTCCAGCTTCTCCAGATCGGGCACTCCCAGCCGCACCGCCAATTCCGACCACGGCTTCTCACGCACCCACTCCCGCCAGGCGGAGCGCCGATCGGCCTCGCCCGCGCCACCGGAACGTCGAACGATCAAGGCCACGACCGCATCGCTCCGACGCAGGCGTTCCAACTCGGTCCCCGGGCGGACACCTGCCTCGGCACGCTGCCGGTAACCCCCACGCCACCGCTCCCACAGAGGTACGGCCTGAGGCAGAGACTCCGACGATTCGGCTCGCCGGGGGAAAATTCCGACGCCGCCGGGACGCGGCACCGCCTCGCCCCGATCTCGGGAGATGGCGCCCCCCATCTCGAGGCATGCCAGGGCCGCAGCCGCCGGCCACGGTCCCGCCAATCCATCGATCGGCGGATCCAGCGGTTTCTTGTAGAGATCGGTGAGGAACAACAGATCCCCGACCGCCGTCAACGCCGGACTCAAGACCTCGGCTGCGCGACTCAAGCCCGAGGCCTCCAGCAACTTCTTCGAGAATGCCTCGGCATCGGCCACCACCCCCGAGGCAACTCCATGCCCCATCATCTGACCAGCCGCCCGGAGGATGGCCTCGGGGGAGGCATCACCGTGCAACCTCAGAACTCTCAGGGCAACCGATGCCTGAAAATCCGTCGCCGAACGCCATGCATCCATCTTCGGCACGGAGGCCTCACCCACCAGTACCAACTCGCGCTCCCAGGCACACTCCACCCCTTGCAAATAGGGCTGCGCCCGACCGGAGAACAACTCCGAGGCGTCCTCCGTATGGCCGCCGCAGGTCGAGGAGTACATCGCATCGATCGGCTGCCCGTCGAAGACCGCTATCAGACCAGTCGTCTCATCGATCGCCCGATTGCTCAGGGAGTGCTCGATGCCGGCCCCGCGGTAGACCTGACATGCCGGCGTATCGCAGATGTCGTAGCCCTGATCGTCATGGTCGCCCAGATGCGAAACGGCATAGGTCCGCGCCGCCACCGTCTGGGCCTTGAGGGCGTCGAGCTGCGGAAAAGCCGATGGCCCCATCTCCCCGGGCACCACCCCACGGAGGTAACGCTCGAGGTTGAGTTCGTTGATCACGAGTACCGTATCGGCACCTGACGGTCGGACTCGGAAACGCCCCCGGTAACGGCTGTGCCCCACCGCCGCCGAATAGGCCCCGGCTGGTTCGAGGAGGATTTCCTCTTCAGAAACGACTGCGCCTCCCTGACCCTCGACCCGGACTTTCCCTCCACCGGGAATTGCAAACGCATCGAGGAAACCGGCCTGGGCCAGGGCGGACTTCGGATCCAACGGTTGTTCCGAAACCCACCGCATCCGGACCCGGTTGAGACCACCGGCCTCCGAGAGGCTCTCAGTATCGATGCTCTCCCCAAAGGCCTGATGAAGCCTCACCTCGGCTTGATCGGCCGCCTCGTCGCTTCCAAAGGCGCCGATCTGGTACCAGCTCTGCCCCGAGGCACTCGAGACGGTCAGTGGGCCCCACAACCACTGAGACTGTTGATCGACACTCACCCGCCATGCCCGGCCCGGCTCGGGCAGCGTCACCGGCTTCGAGGTCTTCTCAAGCATGACCCGAATCAGGGGTTCTTCGAGGTCGTCGGTCGGAACCATCGCAGGCGGTGGCACCGTCGGAACGGCGGTCGGCGTCGGTTGGGGCGCCGGCGTCGGGGCCACCGTTGCTTGCGGCGTCGGAGTTGGCTTCGGTTCCACGGTGGGGGGCCGGGCGGTCGTCGCACAGCCTCCCAGACCGAGGAACAACCCCGCGGCAAGGAAAGCGGTCAAGCGTTTCGTATTCCCTTTTTGTGCCTTTTTGTGCCTTTTTGTGGCTGCTCTTCTTGTGACTTTTTGCCTACGGCCAAGGGCTGATGGCTGATAGCTGATAGCTGATAGCTTCCTCACGGCGTCCGCCGTTCGCTGTGATCCGCCAGGCGCTGCTTGCGGTAGTCCGAACCCCTCAGCTCGATGCGCCGGCACATTTCGTACAAACGTGACCGGATTCTCGCCGAGACCCTATCGGTCAAGGTCTCCTGCCCACCACCGCCGAAGTCCGAATAGTTGGTGGTGAAGATTGTCTTTCGGCCCTCGACATAACGCGAGTTGACCAGGTAATAAAGCAGATCCATCACCCAGGGCGTCACCTTGCCCGCTCCCAACTCGTCGAGAACCAGGAGATCGGCCTTGATCAACGGCCGCATCAACTCCCGTTGCGCCCCCGGAGTGTCGAAGGTCATCTGGATTTCCAGGACCAATGACGTGAAATCCTGGAATCGGGCCTGAACCCCCTTGCCGGTGATCAACTCCTGAAGGGTCGCAACCGCCAGGTGGGTCTTGCCGGTTCCGACCGGCCCCATCAGCAGCAGGCCCTTGTCGCCCTCCGGCCACAGGTCGACGAATTCCCGGATCCCGCGCAATGCCCGGGCCAGAGTCGGGTCATCTTCATTCCAGATCTGGAATCCTTCCAGGGTGCAATGCCGGTATCGCCCCGGGACGCCTGCCTTCTCAATCAGCCGCTCCCGCCGGTGGCCCTCGGCACACTCGCACCGCCGCACGAACTCCCGGCCCTCGGCTTCCATCAATTCCCAACCTGTGTCATTGCACCGTGAACACGCGGGTTCATACACGTTTTCAGCCATGGAAGGAGTATAGCGGTAACGCTGGGCATTGGGAGACTAGGTCAAAAAGGTCGAAGGGGTCGCAGCCTTGACGCGGGCATGCAGATCCGAATGGCCTCTGTTGGTATGGATCCGATGGAAAAGGCAGGGAGCGCACGACTCCGATCGCCGGTGCGATGACCATTTTGACCTCTTCGACCTCTTTCCCTCTTTGCCTTGATACTCTCCCCCCATGCCCCGAATCCTCCACCTCCTGTCCCAGCGCCCTTCGTTGACCGGGTCGGGCATCAC
>JBDLIO010000225.1:0-5245 GCA_039714865.1 Acidobacteriota bacterium
ATGTATGCCCCCCGGAGTCGTCGGCGACAAAGTACAGCAGGTTGTGACTTTCCGGATCCATCGCCGCCTTCAAGGCTGCCCGTCCGGGATTGTTGATCGGGCCCGGCGGCAAGCCGGGAAACCGATAGGTATTGTATGGATCGTCGATTTTCCAGTGAACCCTCAGCAGGCGACCGGACCATTCACCGCGTCGTTTCAATGCGTAGACGACCGTCGGGTCGCATTGAAGAAGCATGCCCCTCCGCAATCGATTGACGAAGACGCCGGCAACCCGCCGTCGTTCTTCGGGAACGGAGGTCTCGGCTTCAACCAACGACGCAAGGGTGACGACGTCGGAGGTGGTCATGGAGGGTCGAATGGCGGTGGCCTGTTCCTCTGCCCACACCGTTCGGAACCGATTGGTCATGATCCGTGCGATGGTGGCCGGCGTGATGCCGGTGGAGTAGGTGTAGGTGTCCGGAAAGAGGAAACCCTCGAGTGATGGAGCGCCCGGGGCAAGATCGGAAATCAGCTCAGGGTCGTTGATCACCGACGGCCAGACTTCGGTTCCGTCGACGCCGGCAGCATCAAGCACGTGCTTGATGTCTTCACTGCTCATGCCCTCGATGACGGTCAGACTGAACTGTTTGACCCGGCCCTGGAGCAACATCTCGAGAACATCGACTGGCCGACTCGAAGCGGGAATGACGTAGGTACCCCACTGCATCTCACGACCTCGTGCCGGACCCTCGAGGTAGAGGCGGCCGGCGGGGACGGACGGTAGTATCTCGGCGTCGGCCAGTTGATGGAGGATCGATGTCGCTCCTGCCCCCGGCTGAATATCGAGTGTCTTTTCCGGCGTTTGGGTCGGTGTCCACAGTGCCTGATGCCACCAGTAGGCCAAGCCCCCCAGAACAAAGACGACGGTCAGAAGAAGAAACGCGGTCCAGCGGATGACGAGGCGCGCGGTCATTTTCAAGACGCAGTGATTGCGGCTGCGGCCGCGAGATAGTCTTCGAGGATGACCTGGGCTGCAAGATCATCGACCGGGGCGCCGCGGGGCCGGCCGAGGTCTCGGGCCCGGGACCTGGCTGCATGAGTCGACAGGAATTCCGGCTGAAGGACGATGTCGGAACCACAGCCGGCCAGGGCCTCAGCCAAAGCCCGGGTCCGCCGACACGCGGGGGTTTCTTCGCCGTCTTCAGAGGTCGGCAGTCCCAGGACGATGATCTCGGCATCTCGCTTTTGCGCTTCGGATTTCAGCCAGGCGGCCGTTGTCTCGACGCCATGATAGGGGTGGATGCCCGCGGGGACAACCAGCCCGGTGCGGTCATCGCCCAGGGCCAGCCCGAACCGCCTGCCGCCGGGATCCACCCCCAAATACTTCAAGACCGGCGCCGGTCGGAAATGCCGAGACGATGAACCATCTCGTTGAAGGTTGTGGGACTGAGCTTCAAGAGCCGCGCGGCCTTTCGTTGAACGCCGTCGCTCCTCTCGAGAGCTCGCCGGATCAGGTGCGATTGGAAATCGGCGACGGCTTTCCGAAAATCAAGGCCGCCTGGTGGAAGGGAATCGGAGATCCTCGGCCGTTCAGGGTCGGACCGAACGGCCCTGGGGAGGGTCTCCGGGCCGATTTGATTACCCTGGCTCAAGACAACGGCCCGTTCGACCGCATTTTCCAGCTCTCTGACATTGCCCGGCCAGCCATAGTCGGTCAACAAATCCATGGCTTCCGGCGTGAACTCCGAGACCTGTCGTTGGTTTTCCTCCGCATAGACTTGAAGGAAGTGGATTGCCAGAGTCGGGATGTCTTCCGGACGCTCTCTCAAGGGCGGCATCTCGATCGAAATGACGTTGAGCCTGTAATAGAGGTCCTCGCGGAACCGTCCCTGGTGAACTCCCTCCAACAAATCGGAGTTGGTTGCGGTCACGATACGGACATCGACCGGGAAAGACTCCACGCCACCGACTCTGCGAATCTCCCGTTCCTGAATGACTCGCAGGAGCTTGGTCTGTGTCTCAGGGGTGATGGTCCCGACTTCGTCGAGAAACAAAGTGCCCTCGTGGGCGGCCTCGAACAGACCTTTTCGAGAGGCGACCGCGCCGGTGAAGGCGCCCTTGACGTGTCCGAAAAGAGTGGATTCCAACAGTTCGGACGGAATGGCCGAGGTGTGGACGGGAACAAAAGGCCCTTCCCGCCGGGGGCTGAGCCGGTGAACGGCGCGGGCCGCCAACTCCTTGCCGGTTCCACTCTCGCCGGTTACCAGAATATTGGACCGTGCCGGCGCCGCCCGGCGAATCAACTCGAACACCTCTTCCATTCGACGACTGGTTCCGACAATCTCGCCGACTCCGTCCAGGCGGCTTCGGAGCAGTCGATTCTCCCGTTCAAGCTGCCGGCGCTCGGCGGCACGTCGAACCATGTGGAGAACGACTTCATTCTTGAAGGGCTTCGGGACGTAATGAAAGGCTCCCTCCCGCATCGCCTGAATGGCCGACTCGACGGAGGAGTGGGCGGTGATGACGATGACGGGAAGGTCCGGGGCGAGGTTCGTGATCTCGGGCAAGAGATCCAGGCCGTTTCGGTCGGGAAGCATCAGGTCGAGAAGAACAACATCGATGTCTTCTTCGGCCAATAGGGTCAACCCTTGAGCTGCGGTCATTGCAGAATGGACCTCGAACCCCTCGTTGCCCAAAAGGGTGCTGAGCACATCCTGGAGAACGGGCTCGTCGTCGATTACGAGGATGCTAGAAGCTGTCTGCAATTTGTAACCTGATGGCGGCTCTCGTACCCCCTTGAGGGAGGTATTCGAGCCACACTTCCCCACCGATTTGAGTGATCATATCACGGGTGATGGCGAGCCCCAGCCCGGTGCCCCCCCTCTCGGTCTTGGTCGTGAAAAACGCCTGAAAAACTCTGTCTCGAAGATCCGGAGGCACGCCCGGGCCGGTATCGTCGATAGTGACCAGGGCATTTTCGGCTTCTTCGGTCACGCGAATGGTGATGGCCCCTGCGTCTGGGGAGGCCTCGACAGCATTGCGGACCAGATTGGTAATGGCCAGGTCAATAGCTCCGGGCGATGCCCAGACCATCACCGGCTCGGAGGGTGTCTCGATCGCCAGGGTGTCCTCGGCTTCAACGGACCTGATGGCTTCGTGGGCTGCCCTGAAAACGGCTTCCCCGAGGTTCAGGGGTGCTCTCTCCCCACCACCGCCTCGAAAGAGTTCGCGCAGATTGGCGACGATGCGGGAGACACGGAAACTCTGGTTGACCAACTTGTCCATCAGGGTTGAGCGGGGATCGTCGGGGGGCGTCATGTCGCCGAGCATCTGGGCATAGGAGGCGATACCGGTCAGGGGCGTGTTGATTTCGTGGGCCAGTCCGGCAGTCAATCGACCCAAGGCGGCGAGGCGCTCTTGCTCGAGCACGCGATCTTGGAGTTTTCGAAGTTCGGTGACGTTTTGTGCGACCACCACCCGACCGTTAAAGCTCCCGGTGTCCAACTCCAATACCGACACCGCCAGAATCAGGCGGGTGACCGGGGCGGTCAAGGTCTGAGCTTCGGCGTTGACGGCGTGCAGCGGCAGTTGGGGCTGCCAGGTTTCGGGCAAGACGAGAAAGGTCTCCAGGCTGTTGCCGACCAGGTCTCGGGCCAAGAGGCCGAAGATCTCGGCCGCCCCGCTGTTGGCCGATAAGATCCGCCCGCCTGCGTCGCACACCAGGATGCCGGCCGCAGAAGATTCAATGATTCTCTGGGTGTTGGCGTGGAGGATCCGGTACTCCTCGGCCTGGCGGCGAAGTTCGTCCAGGCGCCGGGCATTCTCGAGACCGAGAGCAGCCTGTGCGGCAAATGCCGACACCACCCCCCCCGCCTCGGATCCCAGGGGAGCCAAGCCCCGGCGAAGGCCGATATACAACATTCCGTGCATCGTTCCGCCGCGTTCCAGTGGAATTCTCTGGGTGAAGCCAAGGTGGGAGAGTCCCTGTTCCTCCTCGTGGGGGAAGGGCTGATCCTGGATATCCGAACTCAGGCGCAAGGGTTGATGGTCGTGCTCCTTTGGAAAGACTCGACGGAAACCGCCCTGGTCGGTTCTCAGATACGCTGCAACAGGATCGATATCCAAACCGCCGACCAGTGTTTCACCCAGGGTCGCCAAAAGAGCACGGGGGTCCTCCGCCGTTGCCAGGTCCCTGGTCGAATGGGTCAACAGCCAACGGGGCGTCGGACGTCCGTGATGCAGCCACTGGTCGAGGAAAGGCTCTACCCGCTGTCGGACGGGTTCGAGCAGGAGGACCAGGATAATTCCGGTGGCAAAGGCCAGAAGATTTCGGATGTTGCCGAGACCGGCGGCATAGGTCTGGAGAACATAATTGGTCAACGAAAAAACAAAGCCCCCGCTGGCGACGACCAGGGTCGCCGAGACCAGATCCCGGGAGATTGGTTCAAGATCCCAAAGCCTGTACTCGGTCAGGGCCGCAAGAAATCCCAATGGAATGGCGGCAAGGGGTAACACCGCTATCCACCCGAACGGTTCGAAGGCAATGCCGAGCCAATCGGGTATGAAGACCAGGGAAACCAGCGGTACCAGGCCGACGAAAAGACCCAGGCCCGCCCACTCAATTTGACGTCGATCCCGTTCGTGGTTCTGTACCGTCCACCAGCGTCGGACCTGGACGACGATTCCAAATACCAGGGAGGTCGTAAAGAGAAAGCGAAGGCCGCTGAGCATCGCCGGCCACGGCCGCCTCGATGCCGTCGTAGTAGTCGGGCTCGTTCTCCCAGTGGTCCTGGACGCTGTTTTGCCAGATCTCGGCCGCGAAGGCGGGCCCCTCCGCCGGGGCGAAGGTGTCGGCGAGGTACCAGATGAACAGGCCGCCGCCGTACTCGTAGTAGTCGCTGGCCCCCTGGTTCATGTAGTCGAGCGCTCGCCAGGGCTGGCTCTGGTAGTACGGCATGGTGCCAATGGTGAAGTAGGAGGCGTCCGGGAACACCTGGCCCATGATGTAGGTGGCGGTGTTCTCCCAGATCCCCACGGGCTCGAGGCAGTCCATGGCCGCCTGGGTGGCGTGGTTCAGCTCGTGGGCCACGGTCCCGGCGACCTCGAACGAGTCATTGGAGGGGACCACGACGATGTAGGTGTAGCAGTCCGTGCGGGGCGTGCTCCAAACCTCGTCGTAGGGCGCCGTGTAGCCCCCCGCGCCCCCGGCGTGCTCCACGCGGAAGCGGTACATCATCGCACCGTCCTCGATGGGGGGCTCGTAGAA
>JBDLIO010000226.1:0-5228 GCA_039714865.1 Acidobacteriota bacterium
GTTCTCCACGGTCTGGATCGGCCTGTACCTGTCCAGGCGATTTACCGAACCCCTGCTTGCCGTTGTCGACGCCACCCGCCGGGTGGCGGAGGGTGACGCCCTTGAAGAAGTTGTCGCCCCCGCCTCGGATGAGGTCGAGGTCCTGGTGGACTCCTTCAACGCAATGGTAAGGCGCGTCCGTGCAACCGAGCAGGAGATCCTGTCCTCGAACCAAGAATTGGCGACACTGCTGGCAACGATCCCCACTGGAGTCCTGACGCTGAGCCCGGACAACGCCCGCTTCCGGCCCAATGCCGCCGCCGCCGTCATGTTGGGTCATACGCAATGGCAAAGAACCTGGCAACCGATTGATGCTCTGGAAACTCCCGGGCTCGAGGAGCTTCGGCTCTATCTCGAAAGCGCCGACCCACTCCGACAACGACTTGAAATCGACCTGACGGTTGATGAAGAAACGTGCCACATCGAGGTCTCCCGCCGGCCGCTTGCCGGCGGTGGCTCGGTTGTTGCCATGGACGACTTGACCGAACTGGTGGCGGCGCAACGCCAGGCTGCATGGAGTGAGGTCGCCCAACGGATCGCCCATGAGATCAAGAATCCTCTGACGCCGATCCGGTTGGCCGCCGAAAGGGTTCAGCGGCGAGTCGATGGCCTTGGGGGCGATCTCGAGCAGGTTCTCTCGTCCAGTTGTGAGGCGATCGTCGCTCACGTTTCCGGACTCCAGGCCCTGGTCGATGCCTTTCACCAGTATGCACGGATGCCTGCAGTCACCCCTCAACCGTGGTCGATCAACCGTCTCGTTGATGAGACTGCAGCATTGTACGAAAACCTCCGGACAGGTTTGGAGGTCGTCACTGTGCTGCCCGAGAAGACGCTCTGGGCCATGGTGGACCCGGTGCCCTTTCGCCAGGCTCTCGTCAACCTGCTCGACAATGCGGCTGCAGCCGTCACGGGGCAGGGGCGTGTCGAGATTCGAGCGCGGACTGACGACCAAAACGCCATACTTGAAATTCTCGACACCGGGGCCGGGCTGCCGACGGATGACGTGCAGCTCCTCACGCAACCGTTCTTTTCGACCAAGGGGCGCGGTTCAGGCATGGGGTTGGCCATCGTTGATCGGATCGTCCGGGATCATGGTGGGGTATTCGAAATCTCAAACCGAGAGGGGCAGGGATCCCAAGCCCGAATTATTCTCTATGGAGCGGTCGTTACCCAACCGACGATTGAGAGCCCCGGCTCTGAAATATTGACCGCTGAGGCAACCAGGGATACCATTTAAATCATGACGTATCCAGGCAATCCGGAACTCTCAGCCCAAGCCCAAGAGCGCGTAATGTCTGCATTTCGCCAGGTTGTCACCAAGATTCAGGACGGTTTGTCCAACGAGGCCCTGATCGGGCTGGAGTTCGTTCTCCGTCTTGACCCGACGTTCGCCCCGGGCGTCGCCTTGCAGGAACAGCTGATCGGCGGCCAGTCCGACATCGATCTTTCCAGCATTATTTCTCACATTGAGGCCCCCGACACGGATACGATCAACCTCTTGTTGATAGAGGCAGTGGAAGATTTCAACCAGCACAACTACCTCGAGGCCAAGGAGCGGGTCGAGAAGGTCCTGATCGATCTTCCCGGTCACGCCGAGGCCAGGAGTTTGGCGGCTCAGATCGACGAGGCCCTGAAAGTGGCGACCCAGGTCGGGCAGTTTCTGACTCAGGCAAAAGAGGCCCTGGCCGATAACAGGCCACAAGACGCCGCAAATTTCGTTCTTATGGCCCAGGCCCTGGACCCCCACCACAGCGGCATCGAGGCCACTCTGGCCGAGATTCACCGAGCCGGCGGTACAGCCAAGACTGTCCCTGTCGAAAGCGTAGCTTCTTCCGCCCAGCCCCCGCAGCCTCCCGCGACGCCCCCTCCGGCCGAGGAAAGCATTGTTCCGCCGGAAGATTTCGGGACACTGGCCGACGATTCGCCCTCGGCGCCCCTGTTTCAGGCGCCGGCCGACGAAGAGGTTCCTGCCGAAAGCGGTTTCGCCATCTCTGGTGGCTTTTCGGCCGCTCTCTCCGAAGAATCCGAGTCCGACTCCTGGGATGTTGCCGGCGCCTTCGAGGAACCCGCCTCTCAGCCCAATCAGGCCCCCGTGACGCCACCGGAACCGGAGGGCTTCGAACTTGGCGGCAATGTCGCCGATCTCTTCGAGGTCTCGTCCGACGCTTCAGAAACGCCATTGTGGGAACAGCCGGAATCTCCTCCACAATCACCGGCTGAAGAGACCGGCCCGGTGGAGGACCTGCTCGCTCAAGGAACGGCCGCCCTGGAAGCGGGCAATCCCCAGGACGCCTTGCACCATCTGTCGAGGATCCTCCTGACCGACCCGGAAAATTCGCAGGCTGCGGCCTTGATCGACAAGGCGCGATCTGCGGTCGATGCCATGGAACACCAGCTTCAGGCCTCGTTGTCCGAAGCTGAGATGGCTTGGGACTCCGGCGACCAGGACCGGGCACGAAAAGTGGTCGAGGAAATTTTGGTCGCCGCTCCGAACAACGAGGATGCGCAGGCATTGAAGGTTCGTTTTACTTCACAGGGCCCAGATCTGCCATTGCCGCCACCCCCTCAGGCCGACCCAATGGTCCCTCCACCCCCCGAAAGCGCTCCGGGCCTGGAGGAAGATCCCGACCGGGACATCACCGCCCTTCACGACTTCGACTCCGCCATGGACCAACTGGGTCCGGATATTCCGGCTGTCAGTGTCGATCGGCCGGCGGCAGGCGGAAGCAGCGTGCCGTGGCGATGGATCGTCCTTGGCGGCGGCGCCGTAGCCGTCGTTCTGGTTGGGATGTGGCTGGGTTCGAGCTTCTTGCCACAACGTGGAGAGGATGTCGACGCCGCCCGTGCCGTCTCAGAACGAATCGAAAACGCTCAAATTCTATTTGACCAGGGCAAGGGTGAAGAAGCCCTCGACCTCCTTCGTTCCTTTGATGTGGAAGGAATCGACAAACAGCGGATCGACAAACACATCACACGATTCGAAGCTGCCTTGATCCCCCCAACCCCTACACCGATTCCGGAGTCTGTCGAGATCGGCCGCTCACTGATGGAGAACGGCCAGTGGGTCGAAGCTTTTCAGGTTGTCAACCAGGGTTTGTCAAAGCACCCTGGAGACGCCGGGCTTCTTGATCTGAAGGAACAGATCGCATTGATCGAACCTCGCATCAATGCTCTGTTCAACGCCCTGGCCAAGAACGATTTTCAGACCGGCGCGGATCTCGCTGGAGCGTTGGTCGGTCGGCATCCCGACCAGGAGGGTCTCGGCCTGATTTTGGACCGTTGTCTGTTCAACGCAGCCCTCAACAACCTTCGCTCATATAATCTGACCGGCGCCCGCGGACATCTCAAACGGCTGCAGGAACGCCACCCGGACGACAGTGACGTCGTCAGGATCCTTGATTTCATTTCGAGCTATACCAACCGCCCTGTCGATATGCAGTTGGAGATCTTCGTCGGCAGTCTGGGATACCGATGAGTCTCACAGGGTCAAACGACCCTCGGAGGAGTTGGGATCAGTTGTCCGAAATCGAGGTCGACGCTATCGAACCGGCTGCCGTCTCCCCGTCACCAATTGGCCCGACGCCGGCCGACCATGTGCCGTGGAGTGCCCGACTGGCTGTGGCCTGGGCTGATCTGGTCGTCGTTGCCGGCCTGACGACAGCGATGATCGGCACTGTGATTCTTGCGGGATACCCCTTGAGCATTCGAGCCCTCCCGTGGGCAGTTGTCGTCGCACTGCTTGGTTGGGGGGCGGCCTGTGGAATCATGCTTCGGGTTCGGAGAGGCACTCCCGGGATGGTTCTGGCCGGGCTCGAATTCGTCGAGGAGGTTGCCGGAACCCGTTTGCTGTGGACCATCGCTGCCGCCGGCTTCAGTGCTCTGCTCCTGGGCCTGCCGGCCCTTCCCGGGGGTCACACAGCATCCTTGCTGTCGGTCGCTTCCGGATCAATCCTTGGAGCCCGGCCGGAAGCCCCAACTCCATAAGAGGTCTGATGCCCGAAGTCCAGCAGTGTGCGTTCTCCGTCGTCATCCCCGCATTCAACGAAGCTGACCGATTGCCCAAGACCCTTGAGCGCCTCGATCGGTTTTTCCTCAAGGCCGAGGACCTCGGACCGGTCGAGGTCGTCGTCGTGGACGATGGCTCCAGTGATCGAACATCTGAGGTCAGCGACGCCTTTCGGGGTTCAGGCAACGTGACCGTTCGGGTCTTCCGCCACCGGCAGAACCAGGGAAAGGGGGCGGCGGTCAGAACCGGGTTCTGGCATTCGAGGGGCCGGCACGTCCTCTTGTCCGACGCGGATCTCGCGGCCCCGATCGCCGGTATTCGTCGCCTGATTCCCGCATCCGGCGACTCAACAGTGGTCATCGGGAGCCGCGCCGTGGACCGTTCCCTCCTTTTTGATCCCCAGCCTCGCTATCGGGACCTGATGGGTCGTACCTTCAATCTGATGGTACGAG
Organism: Acidobacteriota bacterium; assembly: GCA_039714865.1. Taxonomy (GTDB): domain Bacteria; phylum Acidobacteriota; class Thermoanaerobaculia; order Thermoanaerobaculales; family Sulfomarinibacteraceae; genus DAOWGJ01. Next base: position 4,498 of record JBDLIO010000226.1, read on the forward strand.
CCCTTCTTCTTCCCGGTATTTTTGACACCCAGTGCGGCTTCAAGCTCTTCCCCGGGCAAATCGCCCGTTCACTGTCAACGGTCCAGGAAATCAATGGTTTTGCCTACGACGTCGAGTTGTTGGTGGTGTCGCGGCTCTGGGGCCTCAAGATCGTTGAAGTCGGCGTGCCCTGGGGCCACGTAGAGGCTTCCCGTGTTCTCCCCGGACGGCATAGTGCCCAGATGTTCAGAGACCTCCTCAAGATCACCCTTCGCCGTTGGACCAACGCCCTGCCCCAAGAGCCTCGGGGCGGGAGTTCCCATGGCTGACCCCTGGTTGAATACCGCCTTTCTTGAACATCTCGAATGGGAAAGAAACCTCTCGCCCGCGACACTGAAAGCCTATCGGAGAGAGGTCTCGCGGGCGGTCGCTTTCTTCTCCGGCGACCTCGATCTGGAGGATCCCTCGAAGGTCAACCCGGCCTCCGTGCGCTCGTTTTTGGCTCACCTTCATGCGATTGGCCTCAGCCCTCGCTCAGCCGAAAGGGCCCTGGCGGCCGTCAGGACCTACTTCCGGTTCCTCGTGGCCGAAAACGTGCTTTCGGCCAACCCGGCCGACGCCGTAGCGCATCCTCAACGCCGGCGGTCGGCCCCCGCTGTCACGCCTTTGGCCGTCATCGAGGACCTTTTGGAGTCCTTCCCGCCCACCTCGGCCGGCATCAGGGACCGCACCCTGGTCGAGTTTCTCTACGG
>JBDLIO010000227.1:0-5226 GCA_039714865.1 Acidobacteriota bacterium
CGGATTCATGCAGAATCCGAGTTCGGGATCTCTCAGCACGCTGACCATTCAGGTCGAGGTGACGGCGTTGAACAGCGCACCGGTCATTGAGAGCCTGACCGCCGAACAATCGGTGTTGTTCCCGGGTCAATCCACCATCCTTCACGCCGTGGCTTACGATCCGGAAGGTGACCCGATCAGCTTCTCCTGGTCCACGAGCTTGGGGGCAGTCACTGCCCTCGCACCGGGCGAGGCGCTGTACGAGGCCCCCGTTATGGCTGGAGCCGCAAGTGTGGTCTGTACCGTCACCGATTCCCTTGGGGCATCGTCGACCGCCGCTCTTTCCATATCGGTCACCGAGGCCATCGCCGAGAGGAAGATCACCTCCGGATTGCTCAGTCCACAGCGGGTTTCGTTCGGTCCGGCCGGTGAACTCTTCGTGGCCGACCCCGGGGCCGGCGGAATCGTCGTTACGGACCTGTTTTCAGACCAGGCGATGGAGATCATCCGGGTGGCGGATGTTTCGACCCTGGCTGCCGATTGGCAGGGTTTCCTGGTAGTGGGAGGCAAGGGGGGAGCGAGGGTCATTGATTCTCTCGGCGAGGAGGTGCTTCGGCTCGATCCTGCCGACGGTCTGTTTGAGGTGGCCGACGTGGCCTCAGACCCCACCAATCGCCGCTATGGGGTCCTGTACAAAAACGCCAACAGGGTGGTGGTCTTCGGCGAGACCGGCAGCGTTGATTTCGCGCTGGGTTCTCCGGGCGATGGTCCCGGTGAACTGATGAGTCCCCTCGCCATGGCCTTCGGTCCGGCCGGCGAGATCGTGGTGGCGGACACGGGCCACGGACTGATTCAGGTCTTTGACCCCTCCGGCGGGTTCCTCCGGGCTTTCGGAGGCCTCGGTGGCGATCCTGGTCAGTTCACGCAGCTGCAGGGCGTAGCGGTGGGGCCGACCGGATTGGTGTATGCCACCGATGCCTTTCAGAGCAGGGTGCAGGTCTTCACGTTTGACGGTGTCTTGCGAGAGGCGTTCGGGGCCTACGGTGATGAGCCGGGTCAGCTCAAAACCCCGATCGGCCTGGAGATTGCTTCTGCCTACGGCCGCCTGGCGGTGACCTCTCTGAACAGTTCGAGCGTGCACGTATTCGAGCTTGGAGGCACGGGCTACGAGTCGCCGTTCGGTTCGCTCTCACCTGCCATGCTCGGTTTTGCAGACCTTGCGGTCGGTATGACCAGCTCGGAAAAGACCGTATCCCTCACCAACTCCAGCGCCCGCCAGATGGTCATATCAAATATCGCTGTTTCCGGTGAATTCACGAACAACACAGACTGCGGGTCGACCCTTGAACCCGGCGATACGTGTTTCATCGGAGTGGCCTTCGCGCCGACAACCATCGGCCAGGGATCGGGCGTTTTGACGATCGAAAGCAATGCCATCAACAGTCCTCATATTTGTGAACTCAGTGGAACCGCAGTGGAGGTCACCCTGGTCGTCGATGACGTTGCCGTGACCGAGGGCGATGAGCAGTCGGTTTTTGCCGTCTTCCCGGTTGATTTGAACGTGGCGGCGCCCGAGACGGTCGAGGTTGACTGGCGCACCGAGAATGGAGATGCGGTCGCCGGAAAGGACTTTTCCGCTGCTTCGGGAACGGTGCTGATTCCCTCCGGGTCAACAACCGGAGCCATTTGGGTTGAGGTTCTCCCGGATATGCTGGACGAGCACGACGAGGACTTTTCGGTGTGGCTGACCGATCCGGTCAACGCTGTTCTCGGGGTTGCCTGGTCCACCGGGACGATCCTCGACAACGATCCGATATCGAGGCTTTCGGCAACCGATGTCGTCGCGTGCGAAAAACTGGGAGGTCTGACCGTCGATGTCGTGTTGGACCGGGTCAGCGGTTGCGATATCGCCTTCGACTGGGCGACCAGGGATATCACGGCGTTGGCAGGTCAGGATTACACGGCTGCATCGGGAACCGCCTTCATACCTCGCGGGTCCCGCTCTGCGCAGATCCCTGTGGAGTTCGTGATCGACTCGCTCGTTGAAGACGACGAGATTTTTGCGCTCGACCTTTTTGCCCCTGTTGACGCGGTGCTGGAAACCTCCGAGATCCTGATAACGATTACGGAGGTGGGGCGTGCTCCAGGAGATCTCAACAGGGATTGCCTGATCGACGCTGCCGATCTCGCAGAAATGATCCTGGTTCTCACTGATCCCGGCTATATGCCGTCAGGCGATCCGGATTGCAATTCGAACGGCGTCGTTGATGACTCTGATCTGGAGTGCATCATGAAGGAGATCTTCCGATGACTCAATATTTCGTCGGACGGGTCGCCGTCGTGGTTGTCGGTCTCTCCTTGTCGGTGATGCCCGCCGCCGGATCCGACCCGCCACACTGGGTCGGCCCTGGTATCCAGATGGATTGCAGCACCGGCTGTCACGTTGCCCACCAGGCCCCCGGCGATAGCCTGACCGGCTCGGCGGGCAATGTTCTTCTGTGTCAGTCTTGCCATAATCCGGCAGGCCAGGCAAGCGACCGGCCGATCACCTCGGCGGATGTCGCGCATCCGAATATCGGCGGCACATCGCATGCTTTCGGCGTACCGGCGATCAATGCCGAGTGTGACTCCCAGATGCCCAACAACACCGCGATGCAACTGCGGGTGATGGATGACAACATCGTCTGTTCGACCTGCCACAACCAACACAGCGGAAACGCCGCAGACGGCGGTACCCCACGAATCAGCCAACCTAAGAGGATCACAGCGCTCGGCAGCACGGGCGCCATCAGCTCGACAGGCACCTACACCGGACCGGAGGGGGCCTGGTATCTGTTGGAGATCGAGAGCGCAGGGAACGAAGACACGGCCTCGTTCAGGTATTCGAAAGACAACGGTGATTCGTGGGAGGCAACGGGATTGACGGCCGGCCCGGCCGTAATACTCGATTGCGGGGTGACGGTGTCGTTTGGAACCGGGTCCTACCAGGTGAGCGAGCGCTGGCGCCTCTGTGGCTCGTGGCCGTTCGTGCGAGGGGCCGTTGACAGTGGTGACAATATGGCCGGCATCGACTTCTGCCGAGACTGCCATCGATCGTGGGTGATGGACCACCTGGCGGTTGAGACCTACGACGGCACCTTTAGAAGTCACCCCGTGGGTGTGCCGCTCAACGCCAACGCCCGCTCATACGACCGGATGGTGCCGCTGGACGGCAACGGCGAGGCGCAGGGAAGCCTCGGCGCCGATCTCAATCGAAGCAATGACCTGCTTCCGGACGAAGAAGGCAACGTGCAGTGCCTCACCTGCCACGCAGTCCACTTCGCCGACAACAACACCCTGACCGGGAACCCGCCGTGACGATGAAGTGGCCCCGAAGGCCGGGGTTGGAAAACAGGTTCAGGAGCATCCGCTGCGAACAGCGTCCGGGGCAGGTTCAGGGACAGCGGCAGCGGCAGGGACCGCATCCCCACCCTTGCTATCATCCAACAGTCCTCGATGGATGGTGAAGAATGCGACGAACAATTCTTCTGGTCGTGATGGTGTGGGCGGTTTTCGTCGAAGGTGTTGCCGCGCAAGAATCCGGCGAACTGCTCCACTTCGATCATCAAGTGTCCCTGGGTTTCGAAGTGGGCGAGCCGATGGTGCGCAAGCGTACTGGATCGGTGATCGGACGGACCTCGGTCAGCGAGGTGAGCCGACAGCCCTTCAGTCGCATCCTGGTCAACGGCATGCTTCCCGATTCATCGGTGATCCTCGAGATCAGAACCGAAAGCGTAGAAGGGCAGTGGAGCGATTGGGCGGAGATGAGGCTCAGGATCTTCGAGAACGGCCGCTTCTGGGGACGAATGGATCTCGTGGACCAAATGGCGCTTCGAATGCAGATTCGGCTGGTCAACGGAGGGATGACGATACCGGGCACGATCGAGATTTTTGCAGTCGAGGTTGATGATGGGGGCCGTCCATCGGTCAAGGATGAAAGAAGCGGAGATCGTGTGCCGCCGCCGACAACCAAGAGCGACGGCACGATCGAGCCGCCGTCGATCGTCAGCCGCGACGAGTGGGGGGCCTCTCCTCCCGTCGGGTCGTATATCCCTCACGATCCTTATCGATTTGCCCAGCACCATACGGCGGGCATGCGGATCCAGACGCTGGACGAGGGCATGGCCGAGATGCGGTTCATCCAGGACTTTCACCAGAACGGGCAGGGGTGGCAGGATATCGGCTACCACTACTGCATTGATGACGCGGGCAGGATCTACGAGGGCGTTCCACCGGACTTCAGGGGGACCCACACCGGTGGCAACAATACCGGCAACATCGGCATCAGCCTGTTCGGGAATTACGATGTCGCGGGAGAGCATCCGACACAGGCATCGCTGGACAGCCTGGTGGCGATGTGGAGTTGGCTGGCCTGGGAGTACGAGGTCAACCCGGATCGGCTCTACGGCCATCGGGACTACACGTCGACCGCGTGCCCCGGAGAGAACTTCTATAGCAGGATCGAGGACATGCGAAACGGCGTTCGCAAGGCTTTGGCGTTCGGCGCACCCTACGTTGCCGACCCACTCCCTCAGCCATTCTCTCTGGGAGTGCCGCCCGGCCGCGGGATCACCTTCTCCATCCGGGATGACGAAGAGGGCGTTGACCTCCACTCGATCGTTGTCCGGGTCAACAATGAAGTGGTGGCGCCGAATATCTCGGGCGGGCCGGATGAGTACTTCATCTCATACACGCCGCCGGCGCCGTTTCCAAGCTCGCAGAACGTCGTCGTTGAAGTCGCAGCTATGGATTTTGCGGCGTTTCCCAATTCGATGCTCTACACATTCGGATTCACCATCGAGGTCGAGGCGCTTCATGTGGAGGTCGCAGGCCCGGACAGCATGAGCAACGCCGATCTGGAGCTGAGCGGTTCGTGGTCGATCGACGGCCAGGATGCTGATCTGGGTGACCTCGTCAACGGGGATCGCCTGTTGGCTGTGGATGACGACGGCAGCCACCGTGCGCGGGTCTTCCCCGCCGTCCAGGTAGACGGGGATTACCGGGTCTTGATGGCGGTCGGCGGCCTTTTCCTGGGAGAAAGCGCCCATTACCGATTCGTCAACGCCTCCGGTGTCGAGTCCCGGAGGTTTGTGGAATACAACGGTGTTTTTGACGAGGAGTGGGGGACTCTCAGTCCGACGCCGATCCATTTCGACACCGGCGGACAATCCCTGGCCTTTGTCGAACTCAGCGGCCTCGACGGACTGG
>JBDLIO010000228.1:0-5217 GCA_039714865.1 Acidobacteriota bacterium
CCAGCAGCCGGTCCACAAGGACGCGAGGTTGCTCCTGGCCCACCTCAGTGCCGTCCTGGGCGACATTGAAGAGGCACGCGGTCTGTATGAGGGCCTCCTTGTGGAGCGCGCTGAGATAGACGTGCTCCACCAGGCCGCGGCGTTCTACTTCGGTCCGGGGGATGATCTCGGACGGGCCCGAGGCTGCCTGGAGAGACTGCTCGTCCGGTCACCGAAGGACGTGGACGCTTTGACCAGAATGGGGAGGGTGGAGCTTGCCCAGGGCCGTGTCGATGCTGCGGAAGCGGTGCTTCAGCAGGCGCTGGCCGTCGATCCGGGAACGAGGGAAGCGCTGCTGCTCCTCGCACGGATCAGCGACGAGATCGCCGAAGACCCGAACCAGGCCGAGCACCTCCTGCGAAAAGCGCTCAAGGCGCACCCCTTCGACCCGGTGTCGCACTTCAATCTTGCGGTCCACCTGAGCCGGACCGACCAGTGGCCCGAGGCGGTCCGGCATCTTGAGCGGGCCTCCTCATTCGCCCCTGGAGGGGTCTTCCCCGAGGCCCACCTTGCCCTCGCGAGGTTGCACTCCGGTCGTGGCGAGGAGGCTCAAGCGCGTTCCCGCCTGGAGGAGCTGCTGTTGGCGGTGGACGACGCGGTGATGATCGATACAGCGCGGAGCGAGCTGGCCTCCCTGAGTGACCAAGACTCGGCGAAAAACCAAACCAATCTGAAAGAACCCGAAAAGAAAGAGGGGCGTCGATGAAAAAGACTATTTATTTGGGATTGTGTGCTTGCGTTGCGGTGCTCGCCGTCGCGAGCTTCCTGATGGCGGAGGCGGCAGGGAGACTGCCGGCCGGAGATCTTGATGCAGTCGCTCTGCGGGCGCCGTCCGATACCGATACTTTCCTGACCCTCGATTACTTCGACCCGAACGGATCAACCCATTACTGGGATTTCATCGGGGGTGACCCGAGGTACGTCGGCAACATCTTCAGGCCTGAGAGCGACTGGTACCCCCTTTCGATTCAACGGCTCGAGGTGATCTTCGCGGCGGTGGACACATCCGCCTCGGGGACGGTGAATCGTGTGGCTGTATTCGACGGGACCGGCAACCTCCTGGCCGGCGTGGCCGACGTTCCCGGCGTGCCGGTCGGTACCTGGGTCCCGTTCACTTTCAGTTCCGCGCCGGAAATTGCGGCCGGTGACTTCTGGGGGGGTGCCTGGCAACGTGCGCCAGGCTCGCCCAATAGAGACAATGTTCGTTGTGGGGTGGCGACCTCCGCCTGGACCGATTCCAACGAGCCGCAAATCGGAATACGGAACCCCGCGGCGACATCGGCGGCGCCGTCGGGCTGGTACCCGACCCAGATCGGAACCCCTATATTGTATCCAACGGTCTCCGCCGCGGCAGTGCGGGCCGTGATCGACACCAGCACCGTTCCCGTAGAAATCATGCGAGACGGATTCGAGTCCGGCGATACAGGGGCGTGGTCGCAGGTCGTTCCTTAAAAAGAGCAACGACATTTCCAAACGCGACACTCGTTGCTACTCTTGTCCGGTGTTGATCGCGGAAACATTCACCAGCCTTCAGGGCGAGGGCGTGCTCGTCGGCATGCCGTCGTTCTTCATCAGGACCTCGGGCTGCAATCTGCGGTGTTCGTGGTGTGATACGCCCTACACTTCGTGGGCGCCGGAGGGCGTCCGGCGTTCGGTGGCCGACCTGGTGGCCGAGGCCTCTGGGTCAGGGGTTCGACACGTCGTGGTCACTGGTGGTGAACCCCTGCTGCAACGGGAGGTCGGCGTGTTGACAAGGGCGTTGGCCGCCGAGGGCTTCCATGTCACCGTGGAGACGGCGGGTACCGTCACTCCGGACTTCGTCTGCGATCTGTTGTCGGTGTCACCCAAGACTACGAATTCCGATCCCGAGGGACCTTGGCGAGAGCGTCATCGGCGTCTCCGAGCGGACCTCGGGCCGCTTCGAAAGCTGATCGGGTGTTTTCCGGCCCTTCAGTTGAAGTTTGTCGTCCGCGAGCCCGGGGATCTTCCGGAAATCACTCGACTGTTGGAACAATTGCCGCCAGTCGACTCCAGCCGGGTCCTTTTGATGCCTGAGGGGCGTGCACCCGCCGAGGTTGCCCGCACAGCTGCAATTGTTGCCGCCTTGTGCCTGGAACATGGCTTCCGCTACACTCCGCGGCTGCATCTGGACCTCTTCGGGGGTCGCCGCGGAGTGTGAGTCATGAGTTATTTCAGAATTGCCAAGACATTCGAGGTCGAGTACGGGCACCGGCTCTCCAAGCATCCGGAGAAATGCCGCTTTCCCCACGGTCACAGCCTGAAGATCGAGGTGGTCGCCAGGGGCCGTCATTTAGACGACAACGACATGGTCTGCGACTACAAGGCGTTGAAAATGCTGGTGTTGGATCTTGTTGAAGGTCTGGATCACGCCATGGCACTCAATTCCGAGGATCCCTACGTGCAAGGTCTCGCCTCCATCGGGGAACGCATTCTCGTGTTTGACGGCCAGGATCCGACGACCGAGGTGCTGGCTCGCTGGCTGTATCAACGCATTGCCGAGCGGATGGAACAGGGCGGGTGGGTCAAGGAGCGCACCCAGGAACGCTATCGCCTTCCCGATAGCCTGGAGTTGGAGCGGATCCGGGTCTGGGAGACCTCGAGTTCGTGGGCCGAGTATGTGGGGATGGATGACGTTGGGAAACTGGGAGGCTAGGGCGCTGGGAGGCCAGCACGCCAGGACGCGGTCGAGGTCGCTGTCGCGGTTGATGCTGAACCTGTCTTCTGACCCTGTCCCGGCCCACTGAGCCTGCCCCTGCCGCCGTCGCGGTCCCGGTCGCTTCCCAAACCAGCACCTTTGACACGGTATCATCGATACTGCTATCGTAATACGAGAAGAGCATCGATAAGGAGAGTGTCATGCAGACCGTTACGGTTTCGCCCAAATTTCAGGTTGTCATCCCAAAAGTGATCAGGGATGCACTGCATCTTCGGCCCGGTCAGAAATTGAAGATTCTGGAATTCGATGGACGGATCGAGCTCATCCCGGATCGTGACATTTCGGAACTTCACGGGTTTCTCGAAGGAATCAACACGGAGTTTGTTCGCGAGGGTGACAGGTTGTGAATATTGTCGATTCCTCGGGTTGGCTTGAATATTTTTCAAGGGGGGCGAATTCGGATCATTTTGCGTTACCGCTTCAAGATCCGGAATCTTTGATTGTGCCGGTGATTACCATTTATGAAGTTTTCAAAGTGGTGCTGCGTGAGTCCGGCGAAAACCAGGCGTTTCAAGCCGTGGCTGCGATGCAAAAAGGTACGGTGGTTGATCTTTCAACGAGTGTCGCGATGAAGGCTGCGAAGCTGAGCCTTCAGCATGGTCTCCCAATGGCTGATAGCATCATCCTGGCCACTGCCCAGGCCTCAGGATGCGTTATTTGGACCCAAGATTCGGATTTCGAGGATCTTCCGGACGTACGGTTTTTTCCCAAAACGAAGGCCGAACCTACAAGTTAATGACTCGCCGAAACTCTTCCGTTGATCCGGTCTTCAGCCCTGATAACCCACTGGTTTCGCCCGGTGGAGTGAGGCCGTGGTTGCAGGTGCTGCCCCAACCGATCGCATTGACAGGGGCAACGGGATTTGTCGGTTCCCACCTGGTCGATACGTTGTGTGCCGCTGGAATTCGGCCCCGGGCCCTCGTTCGGAATGCGGGCGCGCCACGGTGGATCGCCGGCCGTCCGGTGGATTGGGTCGAAGGCAGCCTCGAAGACCCTGACGCCCTCGATCGACTGGTGGATGGTGCGGGTGTGGTCATGCATTTGGCCGGTGTACTTCGGGGTGCGAACGAGGATGATTTCCTGGCCGGGAACCGGGATGGAACGATGAGGTTGATCGCCTCGGTCGAACGACATTCCCCTGAGGCACGGTTTGTCCATATCTCATCCCAGGCGGCAGTCGGTCCTGCCGATGCCGAGCGCGGAGCGGCAGTTGATGCCGACCCCAGGCCGATTTCGGCGTACGGGCGGTCCAAGGCAGCTGCGGAAGGGGTGGTTCGAGATTTCGGGGGTTGGTGGGCCATTCTCCGTCCTCCGGCAATCTTCGGGCCCCGAGATACCGATATTTTTGAATTTTTCCGCATGGCCTCCCGGGGCCTGCTGGCTGCGCCGTCGGGAGAGCGCCGGCTGACGATCGCCCACGTTGCAGACGTCGTCCGGGCCGTCATCGCAGTCGCGGCGGTGGGCCGGGCTAAAGGCATCTACCACGTTGGAGCCGCCAAAGGGATGCTGATGGAAGCCATGCTTCGAGAGATCGCGGATTCTGGTGATGTTCGTGCCCGAATGGTTCGTATCCCACCATGGATCCTCAAGACGGCCGGCGCCGGCGCCTCGGGCTTGAGGATGCTGGGCCTGCGCCGGATTCCTCTCAGCCGGGACAAGGCTGGGGAGATCCTCGCCAAGCACTGGGTGTTGGAGACCAAAACCAGCATCGAGCGCCTGGGTCTTCCGGATCCTGTCGCCTTTGATCAGGGTGCCCGGATGACCTGGCAGTGGTATCGAAATGCAGGGTGGCTTGAGTGACAGCCTTTCTCTCCCCATGCAATTCTACTCACGATTCCCATTCTTGAACGGGGGCGATTCAGAGAAGAATTGCCAATGCTAGAATAACCTGCCGCTGAGATGAGAACTCGTTGCGGAATGCCGATTCTCGAGATCATGGTGTTGAGCCAACGGCCTTCTGAGAACCGGTGCGGGAGATCAATGTGGATATTTTCCAAAAATGCCATGATTTCAAGGTCGTAGAAGACCTTCGGATCAGTCGACTCTATCCCTATTTCCGGACGATTCGGTCCGGTCAGGACCCGGTTGTTCGCATGAATGGGCAAAAAGTGATCATGCTCGGATCCAATAATTATCTGGGTCTGACCTCTCACCCTGAGGTCAAGGAAGCCGCCCAGGATGCTTTGAATACCTATGACTTTACCATCTGTCCCGATCAATGGTTGGGAGTTGTTCAATACTGTTACGATGTTCCCGTTCTTATGAATCAGCTGGTGTTCGTAGTTATTGATCCTCCCCCCACCAAGGAGTTGGTTCTGTGCAGGGATAACCGCATCAGGGTCTGCGTCCACATCAGAGATTGCCATACGGAGTAATTCTTCTCTGGAATAGCCAAGAAGATCCAGACCAGCCTGATTGGAATCGACAAAATTCTTCTCCCT
>JBDLIO010000229.1:0-5203 GCA_039714865.1 Acidobacteriota bacterium
GAGTACCACTCCGTCGAGTTCCATATGGCAATCGATGCAGCCAAATTCGGCGTGAACCGATTGAGAAAAAGCCGCAGGATCCACGAAGATCGACACGACGTGTCCACCGCGTTCACCGGTTGCATCCGGATCCTCATGGCACATCAGGCAGTCTTCGTTGGACTGAGCCCAGGCAGGGCTCGTTCCAAAGAGAATTCCGAACGAGACCACTACCGCAATCATACTGACGGCCACCGCTCTGCTCGATGGGAACCAGGGTCGTTTCATCAGAAAAAACTCCTCACAGGGAATCACGGCGCCGTTTCGGACCAGGCGACCGCCAAACGTTACTTTAACATGTGAAAACCTGCTCAAACTCATTAATTTTGATATTTTGAGACTGCAGTTCAATCCCAACACAACTCCGGCGCGGAGTCGTCGGCTTTTGAACCCATTTTGTTTGAGAGGTTGTGCAACAATTTCACCGGTGCTAGGATCGCGGCGTCGTCGAGGCCAGTTGACGGCGGTATCAAAATCCACTTATTGAGCCGGGGGTACCATGGCTGCCACAACTCACGACCGAAAGGCCCTTTTCGGGCGTCTTTTCAATTATGCCAACAACGGCATCACGATCGCAGGCATCGTTCTCACGACGCTCTCGGCCCTTTTGATCGTCACGTTCATGATCGTCGAATTGTCGGGTGGGCTCAAACACAACCCTTATATGGGTCTGTTTGCCTATGTGGCGCTTCCGGCCGTTTTCGTGATCGGTCTGGCTGAAATCCCTTTCGGAATGTGGCGGCGGCGGAGAAAGCTCGTTCGCCAAGGCGCAACCGAAGAAGAGCTCTCGAACTATCCGCGCCTGGACTTCAACGATCCCAAACTGCGACGAATCGGTGTACTGGTCCTGTCCCTGACCGCCGTCAACGCCGTAATACTCGGATCAACTTCATTTATGGCCGTCGAGAAAATGGAGAGCGTCGAGTTTTGTGGAGAAACGTGCCACACGGTCATGCAGCCGGAAAACACGGCCTACCAGAACTCACCACACTCGCGTGTGGCATGCGTCGAATGCCACATCGGCCCCGGTGCTTCGTGGTTTGTCCGTTCCAAGATCGACGGGCTCCGGCAAGTCTGGCACACGGCCCTCGGTGACTACTCGCGCCCGATTCACACCCCGCTGAAAAACCTCCGTCCGGCACGGGAAACCTGCGAGCACTGCCATTGGCCGACCAAGCACCATGGCGACAAGCTCCGCACCTTCAATCGATTCGACACAGACGAAGAAAACACACCCAGTTACACGACACTGCTCGTGAAAACCGGAGGTGGTCGTCTTTCCACCGGACAACACGGCGGCATCCACTGGTGGCACATCTATTCCGACAACAAGATCCGTTTTGTCACCGGAGACGAGCGGAAGGAAGAGATTCTCTGGGTCGAGTTGACGACGCCGTCCGGCGAGGTCCGCACGTACACCCGTGAAGGCCAAGAAATTCCCGAACCCGCCACCCTCGAAAGTCAAGCCAGGGTGATGGACTGCATGGACTGTCACAACCGTCCGACTCACCTTTTCCAGACACCGGCCAAGGCCCTGGACGCGGAACTGGAAGCCTATCCCCAATTCAGAGATCTCCCCTTTTTCAAGAAAACCGCACTCAGGGCTCTGACGGCGGGGTACGAGACGCGGGACGAAGGAATGGCCGCCGTCTCGGCCGCCGTAATCGACTTTTACAAGGCGGACTATCCCGATCGGTGGGCTGCTGATCAAGAACTGGTCACACAAGCTGCTGAGGCAGCTTCTCAAGCCTACGGGCGGAACACGTTCCCCGAGATGGACACCGATTGGCAATCGCATCCTAATCACATCGGTCACGACGATTTTGACGGATGCATGCGATGCCACGACGGCGAATTGATGACACCTGACGAAGAACACTACATTCCGATGGACTGTGACACCTGCCATGTCTTTCTCGCCCAGGACAGCCCCACGCCGCTTGATCTCGAAACTGCCCTTGGAGGGTGAACCCCAAGCCCTGCTTCGGTGCTCAAGATTAGCCATGGCCCGGCGATTCTCAATTCTGGACCGTGTTATCCTTGTAAGCACAACAACGGCTTGACGGCCGAGTAGATCTGAAGAGTGCACCGGAGATTGCCGATGGACTGGCTTGAGCAAAACCTTGACGCCTATCGAATCCTCGCAGAGATTCTCAATGATCTGAGGATCGAATTGAGGCAGGAATTGGAGAAAATCCACGGCACCGACTGGTTCAGGCCTGGACTTCCTCCCGCAGTATTCGACCGGCTAATATCCACCAAAGAGGGCTCATCGGCGATCGACTGGTACGAAACCGAATACCAAGAAATCATGGATTTCGCAGTCTTCCCTGATTTCTTTGAAATCCTCGAACATAACCGTGAGACCTTTGCGGCCCTCATGGAGTTGGTGCCGTCTCCGGCCCTGTTTCAAGCCAGGTTCCTCGAGTTGGAAAGCCTGAGGTCCAAGGTTGGGCGAGCCCGGCCGGTCAGTGAAGCGGAACTCTCGTTTCTGATGACCTTTCACAAACGATTCAGGAGGCAACTCGAGGTTCATCGCAGCGGGGTATCCAAGGGAAAACCTGTCAAAAATTCGAGCGAAGAAATCTCGATAGAGACCGGGGAGCCGGAGGTCGGGACCGAGGAGGCCCCGGAGCCTTCAAAAACCATGCCCGACAATCCGCCTACCCCTCCAGCTAACATCACGCCGCCCCAGCGCCCCGCCATGACCGGAACAGAAACGGATCCTGAGGAAGCCAAAGAGCTCGACGAGTCAAAATCGCCGTCCAATGGCGCCGCCGAGTCCACCATCCTCACCGGTCCTCTCAGTCAGGTCGTCAGCGCCGGGGACTCCACCGCCATCCTCAGAGAACTGTTCAAGGAAGTGACTTCCCTCGCGGAGAGCCTCTGGTCGTCCGATGTTCCGCCACCGCAGACCGTGTGGAAGGAGGTCAGGGTTTCAAGCTGGTACGAAGAGAATTTCTCAGGGCTGGGATTGAAACCTCTGTCCGACTTTTACGAAGTGATCTCTCACGTCGAGGAGAGGCTGGGAACCGGCCTCGCTAAGCACGAACTCCAGAAAATGCTCGAAGATGCCAACTTCGCCCACATCCTCCTGGCACTCCGGGACATGTTTCAGAAGAACCGAATTTAAGGCCACCGCAAGAGGGCATCAATCTGTTAGCTGAGCTGCTTGCAAAAAACATGAAATAGCCACAAAGAGGCACAAAAGCTAACTGCTAACCCGGCGGAGCCGGAACCATAAGGAAGCGGAAAACCTCAAACACGGGCCCGAGCCCTCGTTACCGTTACCGTTCCCGAGGCGGTTCCTCGCGGCCCTTCGATGCTGGACCAAGACACATACGCCGAGGAATTTCCGGGTTGAGCATCCACCGATAATGCTGCGTCAGTTGTGGCTGACCCGAACAAGTTCGATAACGGGCACGGGCACGGGAACAGGCTCGGGAAAACACAGCAGAATTCGATCGCCGCTCACGACGGCGGGAACTGCACGCGGTAGGCCCCGTAACGACGAAGAATTCTCCGCGTGTAGCCCACGGCCCGCCGGCACCGGCATACGCCTGAGGGATATTCCCGGGCGACTTCAGGGTCATCGAGGATCAGCAGGGCAGTTTCGACATTACCTGCCCAGCGGTTGCGGTCGAGTCCCATCTGGACCGCCAGGCGCCGGGCGTCAAAAATGTGACCGGGACCGACGTTGTAGCTTGCGATTGCCATTGCAACCCTATCCGACATTTCCATTTCCGGCAGCATGTCCATCAATCGCCTGAGGTAGCGGGCGCCGGCCTCGGCCGCCTCCCTCGGATGGTGGGGATCGTCGACTCCCAACTCCTTCCAGGTGAACGGCATGAACTGGAACAGACCGGCCGACCCTCCGGGGCCGACAGCCTCGGGGTCGAACCTGCTTTCTTCGTACATCAAGGAGGCCAGAAGCCGCCAGTCAATCCCGTGGGTCCGCCCCGCCCCCCGCAGCACCTCGTCATAGGGCGACAGGGCTCCCGGTGGAATCGTCGGCATCCGAGCCGGAACAAAGGCCTTCCTGCCTCCGAAGTGATTCCTCTCCAATTGACGGATCAACCCGCTTTTTCTGGAGCGCCTGAGAAAGCGATTGACCCGCCACAAAAGATCTCCGGCGCCCGGACTGACCACCCACACCAGGGGAACCTCAGGCAATACGGTGACTCCCCCCACCAACCCAGGCCTGTCGGCCAATTCCATCTTGGCCGTATCACCGTCAACCACGGCCGCATAAGCCTCACCCCGGGAAACCGATACCAGAGAACTCAGGGCATCACTGCCCGAACGCCCGTCCTCAACAGCCGCCATCGGTGGTTCGATCGGCACTTCCCGGCACCACGTCTCCACCGATGTCGAGGCGATGACCGGCAGACCCGCCAGTTCCTCGACGCCCGAGAGCGGAACCGTCCTCGAAGCGACGACCGCCACCAGATCGACATGCCGATAAGGCACACTGCCCCACACCCCACCGGCCCCTTCGAGAGGCAACGGCTCGTGGAGGGCCGCGATATCACCATACCCGGCCTCGAGCCAATCCAGCGGCTCGACCCCGGGGGGCGGCAGCGCCAGCACCAATCGAACTCCCAGGTCCCTGGCAAAGGCCGAGACCAGGTCGTATTCGAATCCTTTGAGGCCTCCACGCTCGATCGTAACCGTCACGGGAGAATTCCTGGTGACAAGACGCAGGACCCGGTGCCGTTGCACATCCCTCAGATCCCTGCAAACCGGTTCCGGCTGGGATCGGTCAAGTACCGCTGCGGCGAAAAGAAAATCGTCGATCGCCCTCAACAACTGGGGGCTGGTCCTTCGAACCGCCCAGACCAGAGACCGTCGTTCCGCCAGACTTCCGACGACTCGCAACTCCGACCCACTTCGTCGCACACTTTCCACCAATGCGGAGTCCGCCACGGTAACGCGGTATCGCCCTGTGGCCACCCGTTCGAGGATCTGTTCCCACGGGATTTCCTCGGGTACCGGTTCGACCTGGGCCAAGCCTCGATCCCCCGAACCGACGATCTTGCGCTGCAAAGAGCCCGGCAGAGCGACACTGACGTCCGCGAGATCCTCCATCGTTGCAATCGGCCCATCCTGAGTGGCGACAATCTCGTCGACCAACCAATCCACGGTCGCGGTCGATCTGACCCCT
>JBDLIO010000230.1:0-5202 GCA_039714865.1 Acidobacteriota bacterium
CTACCGCATCGGCTGAAGAGCCGGTTCAACCTGCATCACCAACCCGCGGCGCTCGAGTGCCGCGGGTTTTATTTGCCGTTTCTGAGTTGAATCGAGAGGAGAGGGGTACCAGGTATGTGGACCTGGACCCCTTGCGGAACTCCTGACAAAAGCCGGAATGATTCTTGATCTTAACCCGACGCGATAATCTCAGTCATAATCGACCACGATTCTGAGGAGATGGAGAGATGAGGATGTGGTGACCGAATGAAGTGCAAGACGGCAGTCCCGGTTGGCTCGGGAGGCATGGGCGAAGTCTTCAAGGCCTGGGACCCCGACCTCGAACGCAACGTCGCCTTCAAATACCTTCACAGTACGGACCCCGTTCTGGTTGAGCGCCTCCTCCGCGAAGCTCGTGCACAGTCGAAACTGGATCACCCATCGGTCTGCAAGGTGTATGAGGTTGGGGAAGACGAGGGCCGCCCTTTCATCGCCATGGAATTCGTCGAAGGGGAACCGCTCGATGTGGTGGCACGTAACATGTCGACCGAGCAAAAGGTCCTGGTCATCGCTCAAGTCACCGATGCGGTCCAGGCCGCCCACTCGGCCGGACTGATTCACAGGGACCTCAAGCCGGCCAATATCCTCATCGGTGAAGACGATGGCAAACACCACGCATGGGTTCTCGATTTCGGGATCGCACAGATCGAAGAAATGCCGGGCCTGACGGTCACCGGGCAGTTGATCGGAACACCGGGATACATGTCGCCGGAACAAGCGCGAGGCGATGGAGAAGCCCTGGACCGCCGCACCGACATTTTCAGCCTCGGCGTGATCCTTTATGAGATCCTCAGCGGCGAAAAACCCTTCGACGGGGATAGTGAAATTGAAACGATCGTCAACATGCTCGAAGGCGATCCGGTAATGCTCCGTCGACGAAATCCCCAGGCGCCGAGAGATCTCGAAGCAATCACCATGCGGAGTCTGGAAAAAGAACCGAAGAACAGGTATCAATCGGCTCGAGAACTGGCAGACGACCTCGGCCGATGGCTTCGCGGTGAGCCGGTCAAGGCTCAAGGAGTCGGCCCGTTGGACCCACTCATCCGGCTGATTCGCCGCCACAAGCTGGTCGCAGCCTTGATCGTGCTGCTCATCACCGGCGGGATTGCAGGTGCTCTCAAATACACCATCGACCTCAACCGTCAGCAGCAACTGGCCGAGGCCGCCCGAGAGGATGCGGAGGATCTGGTCGGATTCATGTTGCGGGATCTGTTCGGGGGTCTGCAGCCGCTGGGTCGCCTCGACCTCTTAAAGCAGGCGGCGACGAAGACCGCAGCCTACTACGAGAAGTTCGGGGATGAGGGTCTCAAACCTGAGCAACGAATACGAAGGGCACAGGCCTTGAGAAACCTTGCCGAAGTTATCGATGCTCAAGGAGATCTCGACAAGAGCCTCACCGGCCTCAGAAGGGCGGCAGCCATTCTCGAAACGGGGGAGAACCGCTCCCCCATTTGGCGCGCCGAATTGGCGACGACGCGATCGAAGATCGCCGAGGTCCTCCAGGAACAGGGAAATCTCGAGGCCTGCCTTGGAGAACTCCGCACAGGCCTTGAGGCGGTACGGACCCTGGTGGATGAAGAGCCGGAAAACGCCCGATGGCGTGCAGTACTGGTTGAGATCCTGATCAACGTCGCCTGGGCCGAGCGGGAACGGGGTCACTGGGAGCAGTCACTGGCGTCGCTCGAGGAGGCAAGATCGATCATCGCCAACCGGGCCGGATCGGATCCGCTGGATGGAGATTTGCAATTTCGAATGGCTGAGATCGAAAGCTACACCGGCCGAGTACTTCAGGAAGCCGGAGAACTCGATCGGGCTGAAGAGCATCTCTTACACTCGAGGAGAATCCTCACCAAGTTGGCTGTAGAGGATGCCGAAAACCCACGATACCAATTCGAGTTGGTCTTGACCGATGGGCGTCTCGGTTCGCTGGCCGAAGACCGGGGGGAGCCGTCGTCCGCTCTTAAGCGTTACCAACTAGGGCTTGAACGGGGCCTTCAGCTCGTCCGGCGTGATCCGGCCAACGCACGATGGGACAGGGAGGTCTCTGTGCTCCATTCCGGCATCGGCGCCCTCCATTTGGCCGGTGGAGAACCCCGGGCCGCACGGGACCACCTCACATCAGGGCTGGAGATTTCTGAACGACTGGCCGCCCGCGGAACACCCTCGGCAACGACGACCAACGACCTCGCCTGGGACTGGCTGCAAACCGGCGTCGCGGAGGAGGCTCTGGGAGACCCCGAGGCGGCCAATTTGGCGTTTTCAAGAGCCGTCGATTTGATGGCGCCGGTTGTCTCGGAAACCCGGGAAGTCTGGTATCTGGACACCTGGGTGATGGCACTGCTTCGACTCGGGCGAGTGGACGAAGCTCGACCGGCCGTCAACGAACTCCTGGCTGCCGGGTGGAATGAACCCGATTTCCTCGAGTTGGTTCAGCGGCACAGCCTCGACCGGTGAGCTGCTCTGGCGCACTGCAGGGTGGGCCTTGGCCCACCAATGGAGTTGCCCGATGGTGGGCCAAGGCCCACCCTACGACTCGAGGGTCAGTCGCTGATCCCCAGCGCCGTCATCCGGCGATAGAGGGTCGAGCGGCCGATTTTCAATCGCTTGGCGGCCTCGCCGACATCACCGTTTGCGGCCGTCAACGCCGCCTCGATCGCCCGTCTTTCGGCATCCTCCAAGAGGCATTTGAGACTCTCATCTCTATCTTGAACCTCGGCCCCGTCAAAGAGCGAACCCTGCAGGAGTGATGTGTCCAGAAGGTCGCCATCTTCAAGGAACAGGGCGACCCGCGACATTTCCCGCTCCAGTTGGCGAATGTTGCCCGGCCAGTTCGCTGAGCTCAGCACACTCACGGCCGCCTTGGAAATTCCGGCCGGCGCCGTACCGGCTTCGTCACACGCTGCCGCCAGGAAATGAACCGCCAGGTTTGGAATGTCGTCCCGGCGGTGCCTCAGGGCCGGCAGTTCAACGACCCAGTCGGCGATGCGGTGGTAGAGGTCAGGCCGAAAGGCGCCGGACTCCAGCATTGAATCGAGGTCCCTGTTGGTTGCCGACACCACCCGGACATCGGCCGGGCGAGGACTCCCGCTCCCAACGCGAAAGACCTCATTTTCTTGAAGCACTCGAAGGATCTTGGCCTGGGTATCCTGCGCCATGTCACCGATCTCGTCGAGAAAGAGCGTGCCACCGTGGGCCTGCTCAAAACGCCCCTTTCGTGATTCGACACCAGTCGCCACCCCTTTTTCAACCCCGAACAGCTCGGCTTCGAGAAGATCCCGGGAAAGGGCCGCGCAATTCAACGTCACCAGCGGGGCATTCGCTCGAGGAGAGGCGGCATGAATGTAGCGGGCAAGCAACTCCTTGCCCGTCCCCGATTCCCCATGAATCAACACACTGATCGGCCCGGCCGCGACGCGGGCCGCACTGGAATAGACCTTCTGAACCGTCGCCGACACGGTGGTGGGCGTCGGAAGCGCTGGAGCGTTCGGCCTGCTTCGGACTGCCTTGCTGTCCTGTTCGCCCCCACCAACCGCCAACCCCGCTAGCAGGGCACCGCTGCGGACCAGGGGTTCGTACGCACGGGCCAGATTCTCGACCGGAAAGAGAACCCGAACGACCCAGCCTTCACTGGAGACCATTACCGGCGCCGCCTCGGCGCTATCGTCCCGCCGGCGTTTCCGTTCGGCTACGAAAACCACCGCCTCGTCGCCATCACAGTCCTGGCTGATTTCAACCGATCTACAGGGCAGAGAGGTGAAAAGACCGTTACCGATGGCCTGGATCCGATCCAACGGAGGCGCCCCCTCCGCCATCACTTCTAGTACTTCCGGCAGGAATTCCTTCGTGAAGTGTTCCAACACCGAAGGCGCCAGTGTCGCCATCGGCTTCGGCGACTGGACCGCCTCGGAGTCTTCCCTGCCGCCGGCAGCGCCCCCCATCGCAATGCCGACCTCCGAGTCCTGGACCTCAAGGCTCTCCAGCAGGGCCACCGCGGTTCCAAAGAGCAGCGGCTTGCCGGGGGGAAGGACTGTTCTGCCTCGAACGGCATCGCCGTCCACCCGTGTGCCGTTGCTCGAGCCCAGGTCCTCGACGTCGACCCCGCCGGCCCCGACAAACAGCCGCGCATGCCGGCGGGAGACCGTCGGGTGGGAGATGCGAATGTCTGCGTCGGGCGCCGAACCGACGCTCCACTCCCCCTCGGTCAAGGGAATACGGAGAGTTCTTTCACCGTGCACGATTTGCAGTCTGAAGGGCACTATTTGGGCTCCAGAGCGGGTTACGCTCAACCCATTCTTTGGAGTCGGCACGCCCTTGTCAAGCGACGACCGACGGCCCAGGCTCATTGCCCGACAACCTCCGACCAGTACCAGGCGCCCCCGCTTTCGAATCCGTCAGAGAAGAGGTGAACCGGCGGACCGGTTTCGAAGGCACCGATATCACCCCGTCCGCCGTGAGGACGAGGCCGACCCACCTGGTCTGAGACCAGGAAGGATCCATCGACGTCATAACATCCGGCCGGATCAGCAGCATCGATCGCCGGGCCGCCAAGCAGTGGATGCGCCATGGTCGGCCATCCCGTGTTTTGCATCAGGGTGCCGAGGACTGGGTCGATCGCGCCGCTCGCACCGTCCCCCACCAGATCTCCCGGCCCCCCACTGAGATCACACCAGTAGTTGGCGTAACCGATCAGGTTGTACCCTTCCGAAGCGATATCGGCGTAACAATCCGGTCCGTAGAACGACGTCGGCGAGGTGCTCAGGTCATCGTTGTCCGCCAGGATGGTATTCCTGAAATACACCAGACCTGCCCCGCTCTCGACGTAGATTCCGCCTCCACTACCGTTGTTGACGGCGGCCGCACTGTCGGCCTTGTTGAGCGTGATCGTACTGCTGTAGACCTGGGCGCCGGTCAGACTGCTTGAGAGGTACAAACCGCCACCGTCGGCCTCGGCCTCGTTGAGGCTGAAGGTCGAGTTGACGATCTCTACGATCTCGTTCCCGACGCTCTTCAATCCGCCACCATCGACCACCGCTTCGTTGACGTATACAGAGCTGTTTCGAACCGAAACGGTGCTCATTCCTGCCGTATCAAGGAAGATGGCGCCACCGCTGTCGGACGCATCGTTGAAACCGATGTTGGTTGTATCGATCTCGAGATTTCGAT
>JBDLIO010000231.1:0-5198 GCA_039714865.1 Acidobacteriota bacterium
GACTGACATCCATAACCAGGGTCGGGCTCGCCTGATGCAGCCAGCCGGCACGTGCCGTCGTCTGGCTGTAGTCAAACCATGACTCGGTTCCGGAAACCGGCCCACTCCGCCAATCAACCTTCGTCTCCGCGACGTTGAACGAGAGTCCATCCGTCGAACTGAACCAATAGCCGGCGTTGACGCCGAAATGGTGTCTGGTGAATTGTTGGCCGTTGAAGACCAACTCACCGCCGGGATCAACTTCACCGACTGAGCTGTCACCGTCGATATAGCTGTAGTCCGCAGCCAGCGTCAAACCATTGGAAAATTCAAAGTCGCCCGAGACTTTGAGGTAATGCTCCCATTTGCTGCGAAGAACCGTATTCTTGTAGTCACGGTACTGGGGGTCATAAGAAATCTTGACCAAGGACTCTCGAATAGGCATCTCGAACAGAAGCCGAAGGCGCGCCACATAAGTTTCGTCCTCAACCGGATCCGACGAGCTCCGCCACAGATTGTTTTGGTTTTCCCAACCCAATTGCAATGCCGGGCTGAACAAGAATGGGCCTACGGCAATAGGCTCATTCCCCTGCGATGGCACATCCATCGATCGGCCTGAAGACATCTGGAAACCCTGAGCGCCCCCAACGACCGCGAAAGCCACAACCGCCAAACCGACCAAAATGACTGTCTTGAAATCTACTCTCGACGGATCAACCACCGACTCACCCTCCCCGAAATAGCGTCCGTATCATACTCTGAACATGCGATTTCCACAAGGTTTCGGCACCACGGGATGAACTGAGTTCTGCCACAGGACCCGGTCCATGGCACCCCGCGATAGACAAAAAAACCCGGCAGCACTAGGCTGCCGGGTTTTTGAAACACATGTCAGATTCGGTCAGCGCCTGATGAGGAACCTGGCGCCGAGAACTGCGATCGCCGCGATCCAAATGAAAAGAGCCCAGAAACCGAGTGTCGGGATTGCTTCGGCCTGCGCCACGATCTCGATCGGCGTCTCAACGGTTTCGTTGTCGCAGGTCACTGTGACAATCGCCGTTCCCAAAACTCCACCGGCCGTAAACACAGTCGGAACGAGTCCATCGGCAGTTCCTCCGGAAACCGGATTCACGGTTCCCAGAGTAGCGGTAAATGTCATCGGGATCGCATCCGGAACCAATCCATCGCCAGAGGTATCAACCCCATCGGAGTTGAGTCGCAGGGCGGCCATAACGGCTGAATCCTGGAAAACCGGAATTGTTGTCGGGTTGGCAGTGATAGTCAGTATCAGCCATGGATCGATCAGAGGATCACCATCGGTCGCATCACAGCCCGGCTGCCCGGGTCCTTCGTTGCAACCGAACCAATTGTCCACCGCATTCAGGGGGGATGGGGAGTTGAGGCCAACGCCAAACTCATTGGTAATCAGGCGGTTGTAGTGCACCTCCGCGGTCGGACCCGCGCCATCGCCGCGCCCAATCTGAACCCCGAAAGTGCAGTCCATGACCGTATTGCTCAGCACCTCGGCGACTGTCCCGTCAGCAAATGTCGTATTCACATTCACACCTGATGACTCTGAAGCATCCGACGATGCAACACCACGGCATGCTTCGACATAGTTGTCGCGCACGAGGGCGGTTGCACCGGCCCCAACCTCGACGGAGTAGTCGAGCCAGTCACCGGCGCCTTTGCCCGTGAACGAGCAGCCCTGCATCAGACCATTGGTTACACCGCTGCCGAAGAAAAGCACTCCGACGCGACCGATTTGAGAGAAATCGCAGTCCACGACCTGACCGGCGCCGACCATGGCGACTGCGGTCCCGGCGTAGTCGGACGACGGGTTGTATTGGATATCGGAAAAGCTGCACCGCGCGACATCAACACTGCCCTTCACCCGAAGAGCTTGCCAGATCAGAAAGCCGCCGCCGTCAAAATGCAGATCCTGAACGGTCACCGACACACCAGTTTCAATCAGGAACCAGCCGCGATTATCGCCTGACGAGCCCGTATCCACTGTCGCGACGAACTCCTCGGCGCCCGTCTGCCCCTGAATCGTCACATCCTTGGTGATCAACACCTGGCCTTCGGGAAGGGAAGGAACCTCCAGTTGGAGCACATGCCCGTTCACTGTGTCCGCATCGTCGAGGGCCTCCTGCAGGGTAGAGAACAGCTCGCCCGTGTTCAGGTTATGGATCGAATTGGGAATTCCCTGATTCACTCCCCTGTCTGCGGCAAAAGGAGCGTCGGACGGTTCACCAAAATCCGTTGCCGCGACTCCGGCGTCTACGACTGTGCCCGACAGAAAAAAGCTCAGGGCAAAGATGCCCGATACAGCGACGACCTTGGCGGTCGGCCTCCAGATACTAGCCTTGAACATATGCGCACCCTCCATATCTCATCTTGGGAAAATCATAACATACAATAGGAGCCACCGTAACAGCGAGGCCGAAAGGCTGACCTCTTGGACCTAACCTGCTTTTCCCATTAGCTTTCCAATTTCCGGCAAACCGGAGATTTCCCCCGCGAACAGAGTTTCTCAATTACACTTACGGGACTTGGCGAAACTTCAGCTGCACCTATTTGAGAAAAGCACTTGAATCAAAAGAAAAAATCCAATCTCGGAAGACTTCCTATTAGCAAGGACCCAAGCGCCTGCCGGAAGTCCCGCCTACTTCGATCTCCTTTGAACAAAAAAAAAGCGACGCCGAACGGCGTCGCGTGAACGTTTTTCTATGGCGCCTCGCGGAACTAAAACTCCGACGAGCTGATGATTCGGCGGTCGCCGATTCCCAAAACAACGGATGGCAAAAACTCTTCTCCATCGCTCCAGTCGCTGCTGACCATGCCGATCTCGGTCCGATAGGTCTTCAGGAGTTGCTCGAGGTCCGTGGCGTCAACTACATCACCGGGATTGGAGAGTTCAACCTCGATTCCCATTTGATGCATGATCCGCCCGACCTCGGCCATGGTGACGGTATTCAGGCCATCCCACGTTTGAAGAACCACGCCCCGAGATTGCAGGGCAGCCATTGCTTGTGCCGCTGTTGCGGACCCATGGTTGACGTCGACCGCCTTGAAGATTTCGAGCGCCACGTCGAATTGAGTCATTTCACCTGCCAGGTCTGAAGGCCCCGCAGCAGACACCGTGAGTGGCGTCCCAATTGCTGCGCCGACGACCAGGACCAAAGCCCCCAGAAACCACTTCCCCTTCATGCAGACCTCCATCAATCCTCGGCATTCTAGCCCCCAAAGCCAATCCCTGTCAACAACCATGAGGTTAACGAACACCTTTTCGCTCATCGGCGCCAGGGCAATGACGTCAGCCGGCCTCCCACGGATTTATCGTACCGAGAACTGCAAGTAGGAATATTTCTTCACGATCATGTCCCGGCATCACATATACTCCCGGCGTGCGACGACTCCAGAATCCCCCATATTCGGCAGTGGTATTCAAACGGTGAGTACTCGGCTTTTCGATATCGTCGTTCTGGCTTTCACCGTCAACACGGATGAATCCCGAGCCGGCCTGAGTCGTCTCGCAGAACGATTCCCCCATTGCTCTCAACCGGTGTGGGGCGAACTGGGCCGAACACTCTTCCGGTCGGTTGACGGTCCAACAGCGGCTGAGATCCTCAAGGACCTCGATCAAATCGGAATTCGGACTGAGATCCGGCCTGCCGCAAATCATGCTCCGACACCTCAAACGGTCCCCACGGTCGAAACGGAAGGGCTCCCTTGCCCCTCATGTGGATTCGAGAACCCTGAATCTCAACCCGAATGCAGCTCTTGCGGCCTGGTATTCGCCAAATTCGAGAAGCGGACAGTCAGACGGATGATGACCGACTCTCGGCTGGAAGAAGAGATCAACAAGGCCAGGAGGATTGAACAGGAATGGACCGACCGTGCCTCCCACTATCAGGTGCAACACCCACTTCCGACCGGCGCAACCGATCCATTCGCAGATGACCTTTTGATCGACGAGGTTCCATTTCTCCGACTGGAAACAGATTCAGGCCCCATGCTGTTGACCTCCAAACGGATTCTGGCCCGGACCAAGAAGGAACTCCTGTCGATCCCGTTCGAGATGATCGACGGCGTCGAATTAGGCGGAGGATTCACAATATTGGGCGGTAGCGTCAAGATGGTTCTGACATTCAAGGCACCTTTGATACTCGGGCGGTCCCGAGCCTCAACGCTCAGCCGGCAGGTCAGAAAGAACCAGCACTACGACCGCGAGACCATTCTCCACTGGGTCTATTCAAAGAACTTCATCTGCGGGCGTTGCGGCGCCCGCGAATTGAGTTTTCGCCTCGAAAAACACGATTCACGGACCCGATGCATGCGGTGCGCCGCGGACCACTCGATCGACCTGACGCATGCCGTCGCTCTTCCCAAAGGAGAAAAATCATGAAAAACACTCGATTGACCCCCCCTTCCCGATCACTCCGGATGGAGATCCCGGTTTTGTTCGCCATCCTGCTCGTCGTTGCCGGCCTGGGGATGGGCTGTTCGCCTGCGCCATCGCCGCCGGCCGGCGTGTCCAACACTGAGCTGGACCTGTCGATAGGCGACTTGGGGGACGCATGGGTCGTCAAGACCAACCGGGGAACCTCGCTGGTTGTCACTCCGTCAGACCCCGAGCGCCAGGGCACGATTGAGATCCTCGTTGGTCCGGAAGAGACGGGAATCAACCTCATCGAAGCCATTGAGATTCACCGAAAAGACATCGAGAGTCGTCCGGACGGCGTCTATTCCGGCGCACAAGAACTGACCGGGCCGATGGGGACCGCCTTCTACTCTCGGGGCCGTTTCGGTAACGGCGATTCGACAATGGAGGAGACCCGAATTCTCGCCATGCACCCGAGGTCAAGCCGAATCATCAAAATGGTCTATCTCTACCCTGCCGGAGATGATTCCTCGACACGAGTCGGAGAGTTGATCGAGTTGTTTGCAGAAGTGGGATAGAGAGCTATCGGCAGTCAGCTCAGGCGATTGCAAAACTCAACGGCAAAGCCACAAAAAGGCGCAAAAAGGCACGAAGAGAAACAAATAGGAAACAGCGTCTGGGCCTACAACTCTAGATGAATGACTAGTTTGCTCTCTTCTTGCTTTCCTTTTTGTGCTTTTTCGTGCCTTTTTGTGGCTACTCTTCTTGTGGCTTTTTGCAAGAGGCTAAGCTTATAGCTGATAGCTGATAGCTGTTAGCTGATAGCTGAGAG
>JBDLIO010000232.1:0-5120 GCA_039714865.1 Acidobacteriota bacterium
CCGAGATCATGCGCATTTTCGATCGCCTTCACTCCGCCGGCAACACCATCATCCTGGTCACCCATGAACCGGATATCGCCGACCATGCCCACCGCGTGATTCGTCTTCTCGACGGGCGGATCGAGAGTGACACGATACGGAAAGAAGCGGCGTGAGAGGTCTGAGGGCAATCCTCGAGGCACTCAGGATTGCGGTGGGCTCTGTGCGGGCAAACCCGGCACGCGGCATCCTGACAACCCTGGGAATCGTCATCGGTGTCGTGGCCGTCGTCACAACCATGACCGCCGCCAACGGGTTGGCCAATTCGTTTCGTGAGAGCGTGGCGACTCTTGGTTCAGACGTACTCTACGTCTCTCGTACACCGTGGGTCATGACCGGAAATTTCTTTGATTTCCGCAATCGCGGCAATGTCACACTCCGCCACGGCGACGAATTGGATCAACGCCTGCGACTGGAGGCGATCGTCAACCCGACCGCCGATACGCGGCGGAGCATCAAGTACCGCTCGAATACCCGTACCAACATCATGGTCATCGGCACCACCGACCGCTACCTACAGGTATCCAGTGCCGTCCCGGAACTCGGCCGTTTCATCACCGCCGCCGATGTCCGGGCCCGCAAGCGTGTATGCGTGATCGGAATGACTCTTCGGGAACGGTTGTTCGACCGTCAAGATCCCATCAACGCCACAGTGCGCATCGGCCGCGCCGATTTTCGGGTGGTCGGGGTGATGGAGCGACAAGGCTCGGCGGGCTTTTTCGGCGGTCCCGATTTTGACAGCCAGGTGATCGTGCCGGTCACGACCTTTGTGCGGGCTTTCGGCGGCTCATTCCGCAGCTTCGATCTGGCGGTCAAGGCCCCACCCGGCGAAAACCTCGCCGACTTCGAGTACGAGGTCGTCGGAGAGATGCGCAAGATCCGCAAACTGCGTCCCGGCGAGGCCGACGACTTTGCGATCAATACCATGGACTCGTTGGTGACGATGTTCAACAACGTCATGGGCGTGGTCCTGCTGATCGGCATGGTGATCACCGGCATAGCACTGTTCGTCGGCGGCATCGGCGTGATGAACATCATGTTCGTCTCGGTCACCGAGCGGACCCGCGAGATCGGCATCCGCAAGGCGATCGGCGCGAAACGACGAGTCGTTCTGTGGCAGTTTCTCTTCGAGAGCTGTGCCATTTGCCTGGTCGGCGGTCTCATCGGGCTCGCTCTGTCATACGGCGTCGCCGAGGCGATCAATCGCCTTCTGATGCCGGCATCGGTTTCGTTGCTGATTGTCCTTGTCGCGATCGTTGTTTCGCTGATTGTCGGTGTGGCATCGGGTCTGATTCCTGCCTGGCGGGCCTCGAGGCTGCGGCCGGTGGAGGCACTACGCTATGAGTAATCGTATGCGAAACGCAAGGAACTGCCCGAAGAGAAGAAAGCTGGGAAACTGGAAAGCCAGGACGCTTGCACGCAAAGGTTTGAACGTCCAACGTCCAACGTTCAACGTTCAACGTCGAAGTTCGCGGGTTTGGTCACCGATTGTCTCGAGGCCGGTGTTCGGTGCTGTGGGTTTCGATTCTGGAGTCTGGGAGAAGAGGACAAATTGCGGGCCCAAGCACCGACTGCTACCGTTCCATTTCTGTCCGACCATGGGCGCTACATTCAAAGTTGAACGTTGGACGTTGAACGTTGAGCGTTCGTCCTATCCTGCCTCCCAGCCTCCCAGCGTCCCGGCCTCCCGGCGTACTTCAACCACAAAAAGAGAAGCCATAGATCTCGCTGGGCCTGCATTCCGGGAGGAGCTTTCATGAGATGGCGCGAGGCCTTCTCGATGGCGCTCGAGGCGATCAGCGCGCACAAGCTGCGTTCCTTCCTCACACTGGTCGGCGTCATTGCAGGCGTCGCAGCCATCATCTCGATCATGACCGGCGTGTCGGTGGTGCAGAGCACAATGGAAAAGGAACTCTCGGTGCTCGGCACCCAGACCTTCCAGGCACAGAAATACCCGCCGGGCGGCTTCGACAATTCCGAACGCGACTTCCGCAAGATCGGCGCCTGGCCGCCGTTGACCGTCGAGCACGCCAACGCCATTCGCGAACGGGCGGCCAGCGTCGACCTCGTCGGGGCCGAGCTTTGGGGCTACAACATCACCGCGTCCTACCGCGGAGAAAGTACCGAACCCAACCTGATGGCCTGCGGCGGAACACCGGAATACCCCGAAAACAACACCCATTTCGTGGAGTTGGGCCGCAACCTGTCCAACGAAGATGTGGCGGTCGCCAGGCGGGTTGCGGTCATCGGTTTTGCTATAGCCGAACAGCTTTTCCCATTTGTCGACCCGATCGGCAAGACGATCAAGGTCGATGGTCACAAATTCAGGGTCCAGGGGGTTTTCGCCGAACGGAAATCGGCCATGGGCGGGCGTTTCGACAGCTACATCTTGATGCCCGTTACGGCGTTCGAGAAGATCTACGGGGCACGCGATCCCAGGGGCAACCTGCGGTCGGTCAACATCACCATCCGCGCCCGGACGCCGGACCTGGTCGAGGACGCCAAAGAGGAGGCACGAGCCATTCTTCGCCTCGAACGCGGCGTTCCACCGGGGGAAGAGGACACCTTCTTTTTCTTTTCGTCCGAAAGCCAGATCAAGGCTTTTAATCAAGCGACTCAGGGTCTGAAAATCACGGCCTTCGTGCTCGGGATTGTCGGCCTGATCGTCTCGGGGATCGGCATCATGAACATCATGCTGGTGTCGGTCACCGACCGCACCCGCGAGATCGGCATTCGAAAGGCCCTCGGCGCCAAACGACGGGCGATCCTCCTGCAGTTTTTGATGGAGGCGGTCGTCTTGTGCAACATCGGTGGTGTCCTGGGCGTCGCCGTGGGTTTTGGCCTCGGCAACATCGTCTCCCTGGTCACCGATTTTGCCGTGCACGTGCCCATGGAGTGGGCCGTTCGGGGAGTTGCATTCTGCACCGCTGTGGGACTGATCTTCGGCATGTGGCCGGCCATCCGCGCCTCTCGCCTCGCTCCGATCGAGGCCCTGCGGTACGAGTAATCCCCTTCGACAGCCGCCTGACCCGACCTATCCACCTTAATCAGGTTGGCTGCATCGAGAGGCGGCCTGGTATCGAAGGTTCGCGCGCCCTGAAGGACGCGCCTACATAAAACTCGTTGCTCCTAATGCCTTTAGGGTTTGTAGGCGGGTCCTTCAGGGCCCGCAGCCAGTTGGAGTCTTCATGTTTCTTGCCGCCAACCCGAACGAATAGGATAGGTATGGGTCGGGCTAACCCTCGTTTTTCGGCTCTCGGAGCATGGTCAATACCATGCGGCAGGCCTCGACGGCATGAAGAGCGTGAGGAACATTGGCGGGCATAAGGACAACTTCTCCGCCTTTGAGAAGCACCTCGGCACCGCCGATTTCCAACTTCATTTTTCCATCAACCAGTTGCACCAGAGCGTCAAATGGGGCGGTGTGCTCCGACAGACCCTGGCCACCGTCGAATGCGAAGAGGGTCACGGTTCCTCCAGATGTACTCGCCAAAACGCGGCTGACGATGGCGCCCGGCGCAATGTCGACCAACTCTCTGAGCACACTGGCCCTGTCGGTCGCCAACTTTTCAGGAGCTGTCTTGCTGAGATTCATTTCGCCTCCACTCCGGCAAATCTTGATTCGTTCGGCTTTGCATGTCCTTGACCCGGATCAAGCCGTCGATTGCTACATGAGCTACACTCTTGCCGCCATGCACAAGGTCCCGCTTGTACCTTACCCAGGAGGAGCAACCTCATGACCCCGCGTTCGTTGATCTCTCTGCCCTCGATTCTGCTCATGTTCGGTCTTTCGACCGCCCCCGTGCCGGCCCAGGAGGCCGGCCCTTTTACCTATTCCGAGGTGCCGGACGATCCCTACACACCGGTGCCTCCTTCAAAAATACAGCTTGGTGAGGTTCGCACCTGGACTCTTGACGACCACGTCAGCGTTCAGGTCAACGTCGCGGCGGGCGGCGCCAACATCATCGGCGACGCCGCGAACGAGCCGTCTATTGCCGTCGACCCCGATGACCCGAACATCATCAACATCGGTTGGCGGCAATTCGACACCATCAACAACAACTTTCGACAGGCCGGCTTGGGGGTAACGACCGATGGGGGCCGGACGTGGTCGTTTCCCGGGGTCCTTGATCCGGGCGTATTTCGTTCCGATCCGGTGCTCGACTTCGATATCGACGGCAACTTCTACTACAACAGCCTGACCTATGACACCGACTTCCGATGCGATGTCTTCAAGTCCATCGACGGCGGCACCACCTGGGGCGCCCCGGTCTTCGCCTACGGCAGCGACAAACAATGGATGTCGATCGACCGAACCGGCGGTCAAGGGCAAGGTCATATCTACCAGCACTGGAGCCCATTTACCCCTACGACCTTCAACCGATCCATAGACGGCGCTACGACCTTTGAGGCGCCGGTTGCCCTTCCGGAGGAGCCCTACTGGGGAACGACCACCGTGACACCGGACGGCGCAGTCTTCGTCGCCGGGTTGGCCTCCTGGTCATCAGGTATTGCCGTGGTTCGATCCTCCGACGCCCAGAATCCCCTGGTGTCACCAACCTTCGACCAGGTCGTCGTCGTTGACCTCGGGGGCTTTCCGCAAGCGTTCGTGGACCCCAGTCCGAACCCCGGCGGACTGCTCGGCCAGATCTGGATCGCCGCGGATCACTCCGGCGGCGCAGGCCACGGCAACCTCTACCTGCTCGGCTCCGTCAATCCGGCGGGCACCGATCCGCTCGATGTGCATTTCTCGCGCAGCATCGACGGCGGCGCGACCTGGAGCGACCCTGTCCGGGTCAATGACGACGCCGCCGGCACCGACGCCTGGCAGTGGTTCGGCACCATGTCGGTCGCCCCTGACGGGCGCATCGACGTTGTCTGGAACGACACCCGCGATTACCCCGGTGATTCGTTCACGTCCGAACTCACCTACGCCTACTCGACCGACTTCGGTGTGACCTGGTCGGTAAACGAGGTGCTCTCGCCGACGTTCAACCCCCATCTCGGCTGGCCGCAACAGAACAAGATCGGCGACTACTACGACATGGTCTCGGACGAAACCGGAGCCCACCTCGCCTACT
>JBDLIO010000233.1:0-5081 GCA_039714865.1 Acidobacteriota bacterium
TCTCCGAACTCTCCGCCGACGAAGCTCAACGGGTGAATGACCTCGTTGCCGACGGTCGGGTGGGGCACGCGATCGCTTTCGAAGGCGTCGCCCTCGTACGTGCCTCCGTTCCCGGCCTCGACGCCGCAAAACGCGGCCGCTTGGCCGTGGTCGGACCTGCTTTCACCGGGCTTGGTGACGGTGCGGTCCCTGCCATTCTCGAACGAATCGTGCTTGCCGATCCGGGACAGGAGACGTGGACGCCCTCGGCCCGTGCGGCGTGGCGGATCGGGCTCCTCGATGCCCTCGGCAAGCTTCGGGACCCGCGTGGCGCGGCCGTTCTCGAGGCGGTGTGCCGCAGTCCACAGGTCGAGCCGCAAACGCTGAGGGTCGCATCTGCGGCCCTCGGCCGCCTCGAAACCGATTCCGCGGCAGCGGTATTGGTGGAGCTTTCTCGCGAACCAGGCAAGCGCGGAAGGGCCGTTACGGCTGGAATGGGTCACTGTCGCCGCATCCCGGTGGTCCGCCGGCTCGTGGAAGCCCTTCGCGAGCAACGCGACGCCGCAACCCACCGTGACGTGGCTCGATCGCTGGCCACAGCCGCGAGCGCCCCGGTGTGGCGAGCCGGTCTGGCACGACATCCGGAAGAGGGCCGGGAGATCCGTTCTCTCGCGGCCCGCGCGTTGTTCGAAGACTTCGTCGCCAGTTCCGACGATGAACGGAAAACGTTGGTGACGGCGCTGCTCGTGGTCGATCATCCCACAACCCCCGGGCTGATCGACCGGGCACGGACAAACGCAGGGCCCGAACTCAGTGCTGCGCTCGACCACCTGGCACGCCGACTTGAGTTCAACCCGGTCAGTCGGTTCGCGAACCCTGCCACCCCTGCCGTGGACGCCGACGCTGCGCCTGAACCTGACGCTGCGAACTGATCCAGGGACCGGGGCAGCGTTCAGTTACCGGGGCAGGGACAGATGGCGGCGTCGCCGATGGCGGCAGGCGTGGCTGCCGGCCTTCGGTCAGCGCTCCCCGCCCAACCACATCTTCATCGCCTTGGCGCCGGCTTCGACGAGTTCCTCGAAGAGGTCCCAGTCGGACCAGGTCGCGTGGCCGACCTCAGGTCTCAGGACCCACCGGGCATCGTGGAGCTGGTTCTGTCGGACGACTGAGGCAGTCATCGTCTGGGTTCGCATCATCGTATCCAGGGCGATGTCTTCTTCGGAGGGTTTGCCGAGGTCCATCGAGACGTCGACCGCGAAGACCGGACGTCCGAAGACTCGTGCCTCTCGAACGGGGATTTCAGCGACCACACCGCCGTCAACGAGATGGCGCCCGTCAATCTCGACGGCCGGGAGGACCCCGGGGACCGCCCCGGAGGCGTTGACGGCCGCCCTCAAGGGACCTCTGTCGATCCTGATGCTCTGTCCGGTCTCGAGGTCGGTGGCGACGGCCGAAAACCGGAGGGGCAGGTCTTCAATGTTGATATCGGGCAGGAGGAACTCGATGGCTTCGACAATCGAAGTGCCGTCCAGCATTGACGGCTGATGGAGAGCGAAGGATACGACCAAGCGGTTCCGGAACCGACGAGCGGCTTGAAGGAGAGGGCGTTCATTCTGTTCACGGCCGCGGGACCTGGAAGATCGGGGCGGACTGGGGATCAGGTCTCGTTTGAGTGCCTCCCGCCATTTTTCGAACACTGCCTGTCCGGAACCCAGGGATGCGTACATCGCCCCGACGATGGCGCCCATGCTGGTGCCGGTAATCGAGCTGATGGGAAGGGAGTGTCGGTCCAATTCCTGGAGCACACCGATGTGGGCAAAGCCCCGTGCGCCGCCGCCTCCGAGTGCGAGAACCGGAGGGCGGACTTTCCATGCAAACCTCCGGGAGGCGCTGGAGAGTCTGCCCTTCACGGGGTAGAGGGGCGTTGGTCGGGCAGTTTGTGGGACATATCGACCAATGCCTCGTGAACACCCTCGGCGACCCGCCTGGATTTGTCCGACAGGTGGTCGAGGTCATCGGTGAAGCCCCTGGGATCGACGTCGCCGATGCGGTCGCCCTTTTTGACCGGAACTCCGTCTCTCAGCAGTCCCCGGACCACTCCGCCGATCCTGGCTGTGACGGCGTAGGAGGCATCGACGGGAACGCCCCGTCGGTAGTCCTCGATACCGAAGACCGATACCACTGTGCCGACCCTCTCGCCGCGTTCGACCTCGTCACCGATCTTGCGTTGAGTGAAAAAGATGCCGTCGCGAACCGCCTTCAGCGACCGCTCGTCGGTGAATCCCATGATGTCGGCCGGCGGTCGATCTTCCAGGTTTTCACCGGTGTCCTCGAGGACCGAGCCCACCTTGGGCCCCCGGACAGTATCGACGACCGCGTGGCAGTCTTTGCCCGCGGTGTATCCCGGCCCCAACGCGATGACGACGGGTGCCATCGAACGCTGCAAGCCCCAGTTCTGCCGAAGCATTGTTGCCTCGATAAAAACATCGGGTTGCCACTGCTCGATGACCTTCTCCAGGTTGGCCGCCATGATCCCAATCATGCCCTTCCGGTGGGCCTCCTCAACTGCCTCCAGGGTCCGGACGTGAAGAACCGTGACGCCGTCAACCGTGGCCTGGCCGTCCAGAATTGCCTCGGAAAAGCACACCGATCTTCGCACCGCTTTCGGAAATCGCCGCTCGAGGATGAGGATTCTGGTGAAGCCCGCCCGGAACAGATGGTGAGCCGTGGCCGATGCCAACTCGCCTCCTCCCCGGATCAAGATTGTATGGTGACTCGGATCCATGGAATACCCTCCTGGCGCGGCGGTATGATAACCCAATCTGGCGAGGTTGGAACGAAAATCGGCACTGTAGGTATTAGCCCGTATTTCTCACCACTGATCTGCTGCGGCGCGAAGTACGCAGCGATCCTCAGCGTTTGCTTGAATTCGCTCAATCAACGTACTGTCGAGTACGACTCATTCGCTCAATCTGCGAAAACGCCGAGTCTCACCACGTCTTCCGCACCTCGCGACGAAAACTGGTGAGAAGTACGGGTTAGAACCCGAGCCCGAGCCCGAGCCCGATGTTGGTCGTGTCGACTCAGGACCAATCCTTTTGGTTTTTGAGGCAAGTAGAAAAAGAAAATTACTCATTGAGGTCCGGTCGCCGTCCCCGATGTAGCCCGCCGATGGAATATGGTTTCAAATATTGAGGTATGAGAAGGCGGTCAATGCCATGCCTCCATCAACGACGAGTAGTGATGACATCGTCGGTTGGGGGAGTTCCTGAGACAACCCGGGCACGGGCTCGGGAAAACGACGCTGACAGCTACTCACTCTCCGGGATCAGCTCGTAGATCTGAGGCAGGTTCCGGTATTCCTCGGCATAGTCGAGTCCGTATCCCACTACAAAGACGTCCTCGATTTCCGTACCCAGGTGGGCAATGTCGACATCGACTTTTCGTCGGGAGGGCTTGGATAGAAGGCTGACGATCCGGACGGACCGGGGATGGCGCGCCTGAATCATTGCGGCAACGTCATTGAGGGTGATGCCGGTGTCGACGATGTCTTCGACCAGATAGACGTCTCGGCCCCGCACGTCTGCCGTGATGTCCTTGACCAGGACGACGGTTCCGGACGAGGTGGTTCCGGACCCGTAGGAAGAGACCTGGATGAAATCAACCTCCAGCGGCTTCTTGATTTGCTGTACCAGATCGGTGAAGAAAAAGACGCACCCCTTGAGGACTCCGACAAAAACCGGCGATCGGCCTTCAATTTCAGCACTGATCTCAGA
This sequence comes from Acidobacteriota bacterium, assembly GCA_039714865.1. Classification (GTDB taxonomy): domain Bacteria; phylum Acidobacteriota; class Thermoanaerobaculia; order Thermoanaerobaculales; family Sulfomarinibacteraceae; genus DAOWGJ01. The sequence goes on from JBDLIO010000233.1 coordinate 3,756, forward strand.
GGCCATTCGATCGACCATTTCGGTAATTTCTTCCCGGCTGATAACGACTCGACCCAGCATGGTGGACTCCCCGTTTGTTCAGGTGACCTGTGCCGTGTATCCTAAGGAGTACATGGAGACTCAGGGCACCGAATTGACTTTGCGATACACCGGTCTGTCCGACAGGTTCAGATCGCTCTGGACGTTCTACCAGTTCCTCGGCGGTGTGTACAAGCACCAAGGTCTGGGTTCTCCGCCATATGACTACGACTTTCAGGCCCTGTACCGGGATGTGCAGGCCCTTGTGCCAAAGGTTGGCGTGGGGACCGACGCCGACGCATCCATAATCCAGGAGTTTGAGAAGCTTGAGCGGGAACTGGGCCGGATCCACCACGAACTCTCCACACTCGAAGGGGAGTTTTCGCCCTCATTACTTCGGAAGTTCTTTGATCACCTGAAGAACCAGGACGAGAAGATCCTCTTTGCCCTGGTCAAGTTCTACATTCTCGAGCCGACGCCGCAGCGGGATACGTTCGACAAGCTGGATATCTTGTTGACCCGATTGGCCGGGACCTCTTCAGAGGGCGGACCGGAGAGGTTACGGGACCGAAGTGAGCTGCGGACCAGCTTCGAACGTTTGGCGGAAATTGCTGCTCTTCCGGCACCGACGCCCGGCGAGGAGCGCACACTGGTCGGGTTGATCAAAGACCTGCGCGACGAGGTTCGGGCGATTCCGGACTTTCAAGGTCTGCTGCACTCCCGTGTGATTGATCGCTACCGAGAACTCAAGGAGAGGCTTGGCAAGCATGGGTTGTACCCTTCCTTGCTGATTGAGATCGTTGAAACCAACATCGAATTGAAAAACCGGTTTCTTGCGCTCTACCTCGAGGAAGAGGCCAAGATTCTCGAAGATACCAACAAGGTGTTCGAGATTGAGCGATACATCGAGCGTAATCCTGGCGTAGCGCATGAGGAACTGAGACGGCAGCTTGAGATCTTCCGAGCGTCTCGCGAACGGTTTGACGCCAAGAGAAGGGACAACAACGTCAAGAAAGAGGACATCGTAGCCCTCCGGGAGTCCATGCAGACGGTGTTGCAGTCCTTCGAACCGCGCCGGGCGTCCCAGGCGCAGCCGACGGCGGTCCTTGACGAGCCCGTGTCGGCGACGGACGATGAGGTTGACGACCTGCCTGATGAGGTTGAAGGATTCGAGCCCCAGGTTCCCGAAACGCCTCCTGACGCCCCTGAACCCGAGCCGGTCTTGGAACCCCCTGCACGCCCTGAACGGCTGTCGGTTGCAGCCCTGGAGGGAGTGGTGTCGGATTCCGGCCCATTCGGTCCTCCCCA
>JBDLIO010000234.1:0-5073 GCA_039714865.1 Acidobacteriota bacterium
CAGACCGGCCGTGATCGGGCTGGGCACGTCCTCGATATGCACCTCGTACTCTACGCCGTCACCGCCCGGATGCGCCACCCACTGGCCGCCCACCATGTACTGGAACTCGGTCTCCTGCCTAAAGGCGTCGCCGGTGCCGCCGTGGACGCCAGCGAGGCCGACCCCACTCTGGACCGCTTCGAGCAACGGGCTGAGCTGGTCCTTCTCGATGCTGCCCATCGTCCAGATGGGCACGATCAGGGCCAACAGGCCGAGGTAGCGGGAGAGAGGATAGAGTTCGGTCGGGAAGAGGCCGGGAAAGAGCCTCGGCGCCAGGCTCGATCTGAAGAACCACGCCAGGAGGAAGGCCGCCGCCGTCAACAGGACGTCTGCCATCCAGACCCAATAGGCGACCGTGCGGGCCCGCTCCTTCAGCATAGCCCGCCCTTCTTACCACGGGTCGTCGCGAGAGGTCCAAGACGCCGTGAAATTCGGCGTTCTCGCAAGATGAGTGAGCGAAGGCGTACTTGCGGTCCGTTGAGCGAGCGAATCGAGAAAGCGCCGAATTTCATGGTGTATTGGGCCTCGTAGTAGATTTGTGGTGAGAAGGTCGGGATAACCCCTCCAGCAGCGATTCGTAGGCGTCTGTGACAGCCTCCCACGAATAATGGGCCTCGGCCCTTGCGGCCGTCTCCCGCCCGAGGGTCGTCAGTAGGTCGTCGTCTTCCAGCACCTTGGTGATCAGTGTATCAAGGGCCCGCGATCCTTCGAATCTGAATACGGGGCCGGTCGATCCGATGACTTCCCTGTTTTCGGGGGTGTCCAGGGCGAGCACCGGTCGTCCCGCGCCCATCGCTTCGATCAGGGCCGGGTGGGTACCGCCGACCTCGGTGGCGTGGATGTAGAGGCGGCAATTGAAGAGCAGTTGGCGGTAACCCTCCCCGTAAATCGGTCCCGGGAGGATGATGCGGTCGTCGGCGACGGCATGCACTCTTTGGGTCAGTTCCGGGGCATAGGGTGCGCCTCCCAGCATGATCAGCCGGCGGGTGGTGGACGAACGGACCCAGGCCTCGGCAACCCGGTCCGGGTTGTTCTCGGGTTCGAACCGGGAGACGTAGAGGGCGTACTCGCCGGGCTTGACACCAAGTGTTTCGAGAGTCTCTGTGCCCTCGGGGCGCGGCAGATCGGCGCCGTAGGCGATCATGGTCGTTTCGACTTTGTAGGCGCGGCGGTAATAGCGCCTGATGACCTCGGCATCAGTGACCACGGCATTGGGCCACCGGGCGGCCCACCGTTCGCACAGGCGATAGTAGGTTCTGCCGGCCCAGCCCCATTTTCGACGGTTTCGTTCAAGACCGTCGACGTTGAGGGCCACCGGCAGACCGCCCATCTGGAGCAATCGAACGAAGGGCGCATTGGCGGCATTGCACATCAGGATGACGTCGAAGCCCTGTCGGACGGCATGGATCGATGTGACGAAGGTGTGGGACACGGTCTCGAGGTGTTTGGACCGGATGGCGGGCACGACGACGAGTTTCATGCCGAGATAGGTTCCGAGTTCCGGGTCGACGAAGCCGGGCCGGCCGTAGACCGTGACTTCGTGCCCGCGATCTGACAGGCGACGTCCCAGCTCTTCGGCGAAGGTCTCGAACCCGCCGTATGAGGCGGGCACGCCGCGAGTTCCCACGATAGCGATCTTCATTGGTCTTCGATCAGTTCCACCCATCCTTGAGGTCTACGAAACCAGCGTGAGACCTGTCGGGAGGGAAGCTTCGTGCGGGACAGGACCCACCGACGCCTCGAGGCCGCATCGTGCCTTTGGCGCCAGGCCTCGATCAGCCCAGGGAAAGAGGAGGTCTCAACCGTCAGGCAGGCTGCGAGGACCATCAGGTCGCGGATCAGCCAGAAGGGGAAGCACAGGAAGTGCCAGCCGAGATCGGCGCAGTGGGCACGCAGCAAGAAGCGGTTTTTGACTGACTGGCGGTTGATCCACGCCTGGCCGCCTCTGCCGGCCTCGGGCTGAAAACCACGTTGGTGAGCTGCTTTTGCAGTCGGGACGAAAAGGCAGCGCCAGTCCCGGTGTTGCAGACGCCAAGCCAACTCTGCGTCTTCCCGGTAGCAGAAGAATGACTCTGGGAAGATCTGCCCGTCCGGGTAGGCGACGTCCTCGAGGGCCTGCCGTCGAAAGAGTGTTGCGGCTCCGGTACCCCCGAAGACCCAGGCCGGTTCCCGATGCGCGACCGTTGCGGTTTGCCCCGCCCCGCGGTCGAAGTGACGGCCGGAGGGGGTGACGATCATGCCGGCGGCGTCGACGATGGCGGTTGGCGCCAAATCCGACCCTTCGGCCCGCATCAAGAGGCCGGTGGCCGAACCGATCTGGTCACTCTCGGAACGACTTTTGATGGAACGAAGCAATTGGACGACGAAATCGGGGCGCAGTGCGCAGTCGGGATTGAGCAGGAGAACCCACGAGGCGTTTGTGTGTTCAATGCCGCGGTTCATGCCTCCTGCAAAGCCGGTGTTCTCCTCGAGGGAAAGGACCGTGGCGCCGGCGTGCCGGGCGATCTCGGCAGAGTCGTCTGATGAGGCGTTGTCGACGACGATCAGCCGAGAAGGCGGGGGATCGAGAGTCTCGACCGCAGCCAGGCATGCCGGAAGGGTTTCCGCGTCGTTGAAAGCAACGACCACCACGTCGAAATCTACTGTCTCAATCACGCCCGGCATGGTGTCATAGTCGGGGGGGAACGTCGAACGCTCAACGTCCAACGTTCAACGTCGAAATACGCGTTTGGGGTCAATCGGTGTTTGGCCGGTGACGCTCGGTGTCGAGGCTGTCGATATTCTGCGGCCCGAAGACCCCCCCTCTGTCATCCCGAGCGAGGCCCGAAGGGCCGGTGTCGAGGGATCTCCCTGGATCGAACGCCGACGTGAGGATGGGGAGATCCCTCCGCTCGTTCGCTGACGCTCCCTCGGTCGGGATGACGACGGGTGAGGTTTCTCAAGAGCGCGGGCTATACTCCCCACCATGACGGCCTCACGCTTGGCAGCCCTGGCGACGCCTGGAGCATTTGTGTTCCTGGTGGGAGCTATGGCGGCAGTGGGGTTGATTGGATCCACCGAAGGCTTGTGGATCGCTCTCGCCGTTGTGACAGCCTTCGGGCCGTCGGGTTGGTTGGCGCCGGGCGGGTGGCGGCGCAGGGCGGCCGAGGCGCTTCTCCTGCCGGCAGCCGTCGTCGTGACAGTGGTTCCCTCGCCTGTGATGCGGCAGATGATGGCGGCCCCGTTGGTGTTCCTGGCGATCTGGGCTGCCTGGTCGGCCGCCGTCCAGCGGGCGCCCGGTCGATCGGGGCAGGTCGCGCTGACCGCGTTTTTTGGTGTTGCAGTTCGTTTTGTCGTTGGATTCGAAGCTGTTGCTGGTGGATGGGTCGGGGTCGGCGCAGCGATTGCTGCCTCGGCGGTTGTTCCGGGGGTCTTGGCGGCGCTGAGTCCTCGCTTGGGACTGATCGCAGTTTTTGTGACCCTGCTGGTGACGATGTATTCAGGGCCTACCGGGGCCTCGGTCCTGATCGGGATCTGCCTCGTGTTTGTGTGGGTGTTCAGGGCTTCCTTCCGGGAGGGGGCGCAGGCAACGGTCGACCGATTTTTCCGAGGTCTCTCCGGGTCGTACCCTGGGCTCGGTGCTTTCACTCTGGTGGTCATGGCACTTGGCGCCTGGGGGCTGCCGTCCCTGTGTGAGATATTGCCCGGGCTCAACTGGATCGGCGGGGCCATGGTCATCGTCATTCTGGCGGCATCCATCAGGCTGCCTCCGGCAACAGCCGGAGCCTGCACGGTATTGCTCTGTCTGATGATCGGTCCCCCCCTGGCGCCGACGCCCGAGGGTGGCGGACTGCGGCTTGACCAGGATGGTGTGGAAACTCCGCTGAGGGTGGGAAACGGTTCTCCCTACATCGTGGATGTCGTCGTGGACAATCTCGAGCGGGTCCGGGAGGGCGCCAAGGTCGCCACGATCTTCTTCGGGTCGAAGAAGACGGCATTGAGGATGCATCGAGGATCTGATGGCAGAGCGGTTGTCATCGATTCTCAGACCAACGACGGCAACGGGGCATCGAGCCTGGACGTGTGGCGCCCGGGCCGCGCCTGGCGGAGGGCCGACCGTTTTGTTCTGGATGTCCCCGAGGGTGTCGTTCCGGTCATACAACGGCGGCCGGGCCTCGCAGAGAATGTGGTCGTTCGCCTGGCAGCTTCGGGTCCTTCGAAGCCGACCTCACCCCGAGACCTCGAGGCCGAACGCTGGTTTTGGCTGACGGCCGCTGCGGTCGCACTCTTGCAGTTGGTGTCGGGGCTCTGGCGGAGGGCTGATGCGTGGCCGCCGTGGATGCTCCTGGCGGCAGGTTTGATTGCCTCTCGGGCGACTGTCGAACCGCTGCATCTCATTATCGAACGCCATGCCGTCGATCTCTGTCTGGCAGCCTTGCTCCTGGCCTGGACGCCGGCAGCCGCCACCTGGGTGAAACGCGGCCGTGTTTTTCTTGCGGTCGGCATTTTTCTGGTGCCGCTGGCCTTGGCCACGCCCCACCTGACGCCCTCATTGTGGGGCGACGAGCCCTATCACGTCGCCCTGATGGAATCTGTGGTCGAGGACCAGGACCTCGATTTGGCGAATAACCTGGAGGGTGGTGGCGCGGTGCGAGAGGCGGTGTTGTCCTCGGATCGATTCTTCCACGCACCTGTCCTGGCGGGGATCCTCCTGCCGGGTTTCCTGGTTGCCGGAAGAACCGGCGCCCTGCTGCTGCTCGCACTGGGAGGCGCCGGAGTGGTGGCCCTTGTCACCAGACGTTTCCGGCAGTTGGGTTCGCCGCCGGACCGGGCTGCCGTCATCCTGGTCCTGATTGCGTGTTTGACATTTCCGTTGGTGACGTTTTCGACCCAGATCTGGCCTGGATTACTGGGGGCTCTGGCAATTGCCGCCATGCTCCTGCTGGTAACTCGGGGTCGCCGGGCGCGGCTGGCGGCAGTGGCGCTGGCTCTGTTGGCCATCGCCGCCAAGACTCGTCTGGCATTGCTCACTCTGCCGGTGGCCCTGGCCGGCTG
>JBDLIO010000235.1:0-5050 GCA_039714865.1 Acidobacteriota bacterium
CGCCGGTATCGGAGCGACCCTTTTTTTCCTCTCGGATCTGGCCGTGGCCCGGCATCGGTTCGTGAAAGAGGCCTTTCTCAACAGGGCCATCGGACTCCCCGCCTATTACGCGGGACAAATGCTGTTGGCGCTAACGATCGGGATCGTGAGTTGATCAAGGTCGTGTTCATTTTTCGCCCCTGGAGCAGGCGGGGACGCCTGCCCTCCACAATGGCCCCACCGTTGTCCTTTGTAGCCGTGGGCGGCCGCGGCCCCGCACGCCACGTCCGAGAGGGGCGCTCTTGGGGTTGAGCGTCTGCGCTACCCTATCCCCCGGGCAATCGGCCCATGGAGAGATTGATGAGACGACTGATGGCATTTCTGGTTGTGTTCTTCCTTACAGCAACGCCTCTCGTCGCCCAGAGCAACTGGGGCGGTCGAACCTCTGCCGGCGAGTGGGCCTTTTCCCGAGGGGATTTTGACCGGGCCGAGGAGGAGTTCCGGGCAGCGCTCGAAATAGCCCAGGACTTTCCCGAGGGTGATGTCCGTCTCGAAGAGAGCCTGCGGAATCTCGGTCGATTCTATGAACACCAGAGTCGCTTCAACAAAGCCGAGCCGATGTTCCTCCTGCTGCTCGCGGTCGAAGAACACCGTTTTGGACCGGATTCTCCGAAAATCCTGGATACGCTGGTTGCGCTGGCCAGAGTGGCCGTCCCGTCCGGCGACCATCCGGTAGCGCTCGAAAGTCTCGAACGCTTCGTCACCATCGCCGACAATGAGGGGATCACGGACGACGACCGACTCCGCGTCGTACTGGCGTCCTTGACACGGATCTACCTGATCGAGGAAAAGGGAGACAAGGCCGTCGAGGCCCAGAGACGTACGGCAATGATGGCCCTCGCCAATCCCGGTCTCGAGACTGAAGAGCAGGCCGCCGCTCTTGAAAGCCAGGCCCAGTTGGAAATCAGATTCGGGGATCCGCACGAAGCACCGGCACTGATCAACCAGGCGGCAGAGCTTCGGCGGGATGGCGATCCATCCGCCGTCATCGATGCGGTTTACCTTGACGCCGTGCGAACCGCACTGGCAGAAGGAGAGAGCGAGGCGGCCGCCTCCCTATTCGAGGCCTTCAGGATTGCCGAACCGGAAGCCGGGACAACGATGGAAACTGCTCGCCTGGATGCCGACATCGCCTGGGCCACAGTCCGGCGGGACAGCGCCAATTTGATCGATTTGCAGGCAGTCACGCAGGATCCCGAGGACCTTCGAAAGGCATCCGATGCGCTGACCCTCCTCGATACCCTCCAGCAGGCCGAGCAACCCCCGGATCCAGGCGCCCACCTGGAGACCCTCGCACGCCTTGCCCGAGTCACCGTCATGCAGGGAGACCTCGAGGCCGCGACCAACACCCAGAAACAACTTGTCAATTTGCTGACATCGACCACCGGTCCCTCGTCCCAGCCCACCCGAACCGCGTTGCGAGCCGAGATCGATCTCCTGCTGGCCCAGCAGCGCAACGCAGAGGCCGCCGATACCAACGAAACCCTGATTTCCGCCCTTGAACAGGCGTGGGGCGAAGACGACGCTCGCCTGCTGCCGAGCCTCCGGCTTCAGTACGATCTGCTCAAAGAGGCCAGGCGCAAGAAAGAAGCCAAGGCGATCAAGAAGAGGATCAAACGACTGGATTAGGGGTCTGAAGGGCATGGGCCGCCGCAGCGGTTTCTTTTCAACCCCGGCCTTCGGGGCCGCTTTGCGCCCCCGAAGGCCGGGGTTGAAAGACCGCCAGAAAAAGGGACACTGTCTGTCACTGCCCGTCCCGACCACCGGCCCCGGCTCCGGCTCCGAAGGCGGTCCCGGTCGACGGCCAACCGTTTCAGGCCAGCTCTCTAAAAAACTCCGCCAACCCCTTCAAATCCTCGAACGCCTCATCCGCATCCGGACCCCACCGGCGGCACCCGCCGTTGACGACGATGACCTGAGAACATCCGGCCTCGCGGGCTGCGCGAACGTCGTAGTGGGAATCCCCCACTGCGATCGTCTCCGCCCCGCCGACACCGAGACGCCGCATCGCCTCGACCAGGGGCGCGCCGGAGGGCTTGTAGAGACCGCTGTCCCGCGTGATCACCACTTTGAACGACAAGCCGAATCGGCTCAGTAACGCCTCGGTATTCTCGGTTGAGTTGTTGGTCACAAGGGCTGTCTCGATGCCACGTTCCGCCAACAGTTCCAGCAGATCTGCAGCGCCTTCAACCAGGATCGCTCCGAGGCTGGCCTGCCGTTCGATCGCCTCCAGGCGGACCCAGCTTTCGTCCCGTTGAGGCGCCGGCAACGCGTTGAGCGCGTCGATGATCGACGGACCGTCCACCCCCAACTCCGCCCTGATGGCCGGCCAATCGTACTCCGAGTGAATCAGTGTGCCGTCCATGTCGAACAGGACGGCCTTGAAGACTGCCACTACCGTTCCAACCCGGCCGCCAGTTCCCCGATTTTCGCCTGTATGAGGGCTACGTTTTCGGGTCCCATCCTCAAAAGCTGCTTTTCGACCTCGGACAGCGCCTCAAGGTTCTCATCCTCATAGGTGAAAGTGACGACCTTGGGTTCGACGGCTACGTCGCCCTCGATCTCAGGAACCACCAGAAGGATGGCGAAGGCCTTTCTCAGCGTCATCTTGAAGGTCGTTCCGGGCCGGGCAATCTCCCGGTGAGCCTCATCGATCAGCGGCTCCAATTCGCGAAAGACCCGCAGTGTGCCTTCGGTGTCCAGACCGGCGAAGCTCTGAGCAACCAGGTCGTATCGTCGATAGCTTTTGGGATCGATCACCCACCCATCACCACGTTCAAGGCCTGAAAACCGACCTTTCGGATTGAGAAACTCCAGCTGAGAACGAGGGCTCTTGCCATCTGCAATCAGGTGTACCGAAGCGACAAACCGACGGACCAAATCCTCGTTGGCCAGCCACGTAACGACCTCAGGCTGAGAGGACAGAGCCGCAACAATTTCTCGAACGGCGGCGTCGCTGCCGGCCAGAGTGATCCCTTTCAGCCGTTCGGACAAACGCTCTTCGAGCGAGGGCGTCGGCTCTGCAGGCACCGCTTCGACGACTTCGGGCGCCCTTTCCGGCTCTCCGGCGCGATCTGCCCGCCCAAAAAACAAATACAGGCCGCCGGCCGCTAACGCCACCGCCACAACACCGATCAGGATACGAAGATCCGAGGACATGGCCACCTCCCATACTCAGGGTACAACGGATGGGGGATCAAAGGGTCAAAGAGTCAAAGGGTCGAGGGGTCGGAGAATCCAACGAAAATTTGACCGGGGCTTCGATTATCATAGGAGCAGCGGCCAGCTCGTCGCAAAAAGGAGGAATTGTCATGAAATCGGTCTGCAAACTCATCGTATTGGCTTCAATCATTTCGGTCCTGGCTCCGGCGGCAGTCTGGGCGGTGGACTCGATTCCGCTGAACGCCATCACCTTCCCCGAACGGAAGAACATCAAATTCGACTTCCAGGGCACCTCACGGGCCCCAAGGGCAGAGGTCGAAGGCAAGGTGGAGTTCCAGGACGGGCAGGCGGACATCGAGATCGAATTTGACAACATGAAGCCCGCCGTCCTGTTCGGCGGGGACATCACCTGCTACGTCGTTTGGGCCGTCTCTCGAGACGGGACCTTCGACAACCTGGGTGAACTCTGGATGCCGGAAAATAAAGGCAGGATTGAATTCACCAGCGGCCGCAAGGCGTTCGCCCTCCTGATCACCGCAGAACCCTTCGCTCGGGTCAGCCGACCCTCGGAATTGGTCATGTTGTCCAACCTCGCCGCCGAGCCCAAAAAGGCGCCAACCGACATCTTTGATTTTTCCGGCCTGGGTGATGCTGCCGACCACCAGCTTGATTCGATTACCAACATCGCCTGGGATTCCAACACCCCCCTCGACCTGAGGCAGGCCGAAAAGGTCTATGAACTCGCGCTTCGCCACGACGCCAAGAGCTATACGCCTGACATGATTCGAGGCGCCCTCATCACCCTGGGGCAGGCCCGGAACATGGCATCGAAGGACAAACAGCGTGCCGACTACAGGCGACAGTCGATTGCCCTTTCAGGCGATGCGATTGAAATCACGTTGAGGCGCAAAGAGGCCGAAGAACTCGAACGCCAAATCGCCCTGCGGCGAGCGGAGATGGAAGCGCTCGAAAGTCGGGCGCAGGAGGCCGAGGAACGTTCCGCCTCTGCCATCCAGGGGCTTGAAACGGCACAACTTGCCCTCAAGGAGGCGTCACTCCGACAAGCCGCCGCCGAAGCCTCAATCCAACAATCCCAGCTGGACATGAACCGCATGGCAACGGAGAAGATCGCCCTGGAAACCGAACAAGCCGCCATACTCGCCTCGCTGGAAGCCATGCGCGAGGAGAGCGAAAACCTGAGGATCGAAGGTGAACAACTCCGAAAAGAAAGCGAACGGCTCCAGGAAGAAAGCAGAGTACTTTCCGGTCGCCTCGAGGGAGCGCTCTCCCAGGTCGCCGAGACCCGCGATTCGGCCCGAGGGACGATCCTCAATCTGCCGGACATCCTCTTTGACCTCAACAAGGCGGCACTCAAATCCGAGACACAGATCATCATCGCAAAACTGTCCGGAATCCTCCTGATCATGCCGGACCTCAACGTGCGCGTTGAAGGGCACACCGACTCTACCGGAGGCGACGACTACAACCTGAGGCTGTCGGAACAGCGGGCACAGTCGGTCAGTGATTTCTTGAGGAATCAGGGCATCGATCCCGGGAGGTTGCAGTCGGTTGGTTACGGCAAGACCCGTCCGGTGGCCGACAACGAATCCGCAGAGGGACGAAAAAAGAACCGACGAGTCGAGATCGTCATCGCCCGCGGGGAGATCGGTGAGTGATTACCGACAGGAAAAATTGAACCGCAAAGACGCGAAGGCCGCAAAGGGAACGCAAAGGAGTTATTGGGTTTAAGACACCTAATCTGAGCGATTCTGGCGGATGAGATCCGTCAAATCCTTGAGGTTCTGGTACTTGAAAAAAACGGAGGCATACCTGTTTGTCTGTCGAGGCT
>JBDLIO010000236.1:0-5046 GCA_039714865.1 Acidobacteriota bacterium
GCGGCCTGGTAAGGAATGTCCGGCGTTCCGTCGTCGTCGAAATCCCTGCCGCAGTTTCGGCACAGGGGGTAGACGCCTTCACCGAGCAGGCTCTCGTCGGAGAGTTCCGATCGCTGGTCGTCGGTCAGGCCCTGCCAGTAGTCGGTCCGCGCCCTTTCGTCGGCGATCAACAGGATCGGCCTGGTCGAGGTAAAGGTGTGGCGGCCGGGGTCCGAGAGTTTGAGGCCCGGTCTACGGCTCAGGACGATCTCGGTGGTTGACGGCAAGAAGGGGCTCGGCCGGTTGGGGCTGGGGGCGCCGCCGGGGGCCAGGCCTTCGACCCGGACGGTGATCTCGTCCGTTCCCTGCGGCACGCCCAGGACCCGGGCACGAACCCAGGCCAGGTACGGCGGCGTACGGCCGTCCACTGCGGGCGCCTCGGGGGTTCCAAGCGGCTGGAGATATTCGACGGGCTCGAAGATACCGTCACCGTCCCCATCGGCAATCACCTCGATGGTGGAAGCGACGTACTGTACGGGGGTCGAGCCGGCGATGGCGAGGCCGAGGGTCGGATCGAGCACGAGCGGCCCCATGCCGGCGCCCTCGGGCAAGGTGATGTCGAGCACGGTGTTGATGGTGGTGGCGCCACTCTCATCGAGGGTCAGTGTGTAGACCTTGAGTCGACGGTCGTGGTCGCGGATGAGGACCATCCGGTGCATGGGATCAAAGGCGACTCGGAAAGGATCCCATTCGAGGCTTTCGGTGACCACAGGAGTCGGATCGAGTTCCAAATTCGCGGCAAGCGTGTAGAGGGTCAACTCTCGGTGACCGACGGTGGCGACGAGGGTCTCGGTCTCCCCCTCTGCTCCGCCATCAATGGGCCAGGAGACGGAGGCGACGTCGTTGAGGTCTGATCCGAAGCCCGACCGCCTCTTGCACTCGGCCCAGTCGGGCACGGTGTCGAGGATCTCTGTCTGCTTGAAACCGAAGAGGCCTTCGTGCCGGGTGGCAGAAAGCACGACTGCGTTTCCGCTTGAGTCTCTCGGGGTGACAGCCAGCCGGCCGAGGTGAACCAGGTCTTCCGGCCCAAGGTCGCGGCATGCCTCGGCCCGGCCTTGATTTCGGACCCAGTCGAGCAGAGCATCATTCAAGACGGTGGCGTGGGAGACGAGCTCTCGACTGTCGGTCGTAAAGTCCACGCGACAACCGTCGAAGATGCCTCCCGAAGCAAAGGCCCAGGCCAGGGTGTCGACGTGGGTTTTGAGGATGAGCGGCTGCGTCAAAGGCGTCGCGTGGCTATTCGGAATCGTCACGACGCCATCCTCTGGGACCACGCCGGAGAAGATCTCGGCGCCGGTGATGCCGTCATAAAGGAAGACGGGCTGGAAGGAAGTGGTCAACGAGGTCGGCACCTCAATCGCCGTCCATTCGGTCGGATCGGCATCGTTGTCATAGTGCACGACGATTCCGTCCGAGGGCTCGAGGGCGGAAAATGCGACGGTGCGATTGAAGACCTCAAGCTCGAGATCGCCGGGACCGACTCCCGCCAGCGGCACACTCAGGCCCAAGGTCGATTGAAAGCCGACCTGGGTGTTGTCGGCCCCGCCCAATTCGTCGAGGTCGTACAGCCTGAGAGCGACGTGCTCGCCGATGCGGCCCTCGACCGTCAAGACCTGCCCGAAATCATCAGTCGCGACCGCTCCGACACCGACGATCCCTGAGGTATAACCCCGATTCTTGGGATTGTTGGGGTCGGAGATGTCGTAGGTACGAAGACCGCCGTCACGCTCCGCCATCAGCAGGAGATCGCCTTCGAGGGCGATGTCGGCGATGACGGCGCCGGTCAAGACGGCATTGCCCGTCGGGGTGTCGCTCATGCGCAGGGGCAGTCTCACCGGTGTGGTCAATGGCTGACCGGCGCCGAGCACGGCATCTGAGAAGGGACGAGTGGCGAGTTCGAGGTCATAGGACTCGCCGCTTTTCCAGGAGGGATCGGGGCTCAGGGTGACGGTCTGGCCGTCTGCGACCATATGGACTGTGACGGGCTGCCCACCGCTTGTGGGCACAATGGAGAAGTCGCTCTCTTCAAGGCCTTCCGACACATCCTTGTTGAAACGCAGGAGGAGGGCCTGGTCGCCCGCACTGACAACACCTTCGACAACGAGGATCAAGGGATCGCCGAGGTCGACGTCGTCGGCCGGGAAACTCAACATCCCCGGGGCCTGGTCGAGCGTCTTGGCAACACCGTTTCGCAGGTTCATCAGGCGCAGCTTGCGCCCGGCAGGCAATGCACCCGCTGAGACATTGACGGTCACGGCCCCGTCGGCCGTTTCCAAGGTCATTTCGATGCCGTCTGCCAGAGGCTGAGTCCGGCCGAGGGTGGCCTCAAAGCCGATGACGGTAAAAGGGTCACCGCCGATGATCTTCAAGGGCAGCCCGCTCATGCCGGGGGAGTCGGACGGGTCAACGTCGACCCAGCCGTCTGCCGGGGCTGCGTAGCCCTCTTCACCGAAAATATAACCGGTGCCGGCATCAACGACGGTCAGGACGAAGCTGGTATCCAGGGCCAGCGGCAGGGTGGCGCCGTAGCCGGCGCCGTAGGCCTTGGCACCGCCCGAATACGGGTTCTCACCGGCTTCGAGAAAGCTGAAGGCCCAGGCGCCGCCGTCGTCGCCTTCGGACCGGGCCAGAATAACGGCGTCAGACGGAGCATAGAGGGTGTTGACGTAGGCGCAATTGCCGCCGGCATCGGCGAAGATCTTGGCGATGTCGAGGGTGGGGGCCTCCTCATCACCACCTTGAGTCTGGTCACCGCTCATTTGATCGACCAGGATGTGGTTTTCGCCCTGGAGGCGGCCCAGTAGATCGGACTTGGCGCCGGCAGGCACGATGGGCTCATAGAGGCCGTAGACACCGCCCGCCGTGATGCCGGGCAGAATGCCGTCCGGCACGCCGTCGGCAGCGGCCTTTTCCAGACCGCTCTTGCCGCCGGGCGCGTCAACTATCGTGGTCAGGTAGAGCTGTCGTCCCTCATCCCAATGAGCGGTCGCGACCAGCATGGGTACCTGGGTGCCGGCGACGGTAATCAATCTGCCGACAAGCAGGGTGTTGGTCGGGTCTGCCGGGGGCGGACCGGGGATTTCCAGGCTCAACGGCCTGGCGGGCCGGTCGCTCAGTTCCAGAGTCCAGGCCGCTCGGGCGGGGCTGAAGGCCGGCGCTTCCGGAAGGTCTATGATCGGGTCGGCCAGTGCCACACGCACGCTTCCCGCTTCGGGCAAGGCGGCGAAGGGTACGGAGACGCCGATGCCTTCAGAGGTGGTGAAGGACCCGCCGTCGAGGGCGAAATACGCGCCGAGACCGTCGATCGTCAACCAGGGCGCCAGGGGAACGACGGCGAGATCCTCGCCGCCGTCGGAGTCCAGGAGATGGAGCAAGAGTCGATCGCCGACTTCTGTGCCGCAGACACCGTCGAAGGGATCCAGCAGCAGCGTGAAACTCCCGTCAGTGCTCGCCTGCACGGTGGTAGTGGCGGCATCGTGGTCGAGGTCTTCCACCCAGAGCCAGATATTTCCGGGCACTGCGCCGGGGGCGGCTTCGACGACGGGGTTTTCAGGGTTGGTGAGATCTCTGCCCGGCATGTAGAGGCGGATCTTGGTGGGATCGACGTCGTTGGGCAGCAAGAAGTGCTCGATGGAGAAGTTGAAGCCGAAGGCGCCGCCTTCGAGGGGATAGCCCTGGACATCTTTGAGGCTCGCACTGACGGTGACGCCGACCGAGGCCTGGGAGGGATAGGGGGCGTCAGGCGTGTAGGTCAGGCGGGTGTGGTCGGTAGAGAGTTCAAGAGTGCCGGGCCATGTTTGAGGTGCGCTCAGTCCCACGACGACGGAGACGACAAGGGCATTCTCCCCTGCCGAAGCCGGGTCCAGGGCTTCAGAGAAGTCGACCTGGACTGTCGTGGTCGGGCTGCGGTCTGCAGCGCCGTCCGGCGGGTTGGTATTGATGACTCTCGGGCCGGTGATCAGGAGTTGGATGTTGACGGCTTGGTGGTGGTCACCAGGCAAGGCTGTGGTCTGGGTGGCGCCGAGGTTTCTCGTTTGCAGGTTTTCGGCTTCCAACTCAACGGGGCCTGCGGGGACGGCGGTGGCGTAGACGCCGTCTGCAATATCGACCAAGGCTTGTAAACCGCCGGTCGCGGCGACGCGCATTGAGGTTGTGATGGGCTGTCCATCGATGTCGAAGACCGTGCCCGAAATGAAGGCCCAGTCGTCTGCGGTCGGTCGTACCAATACATAAAGTCCTGACATCGTGACCCAGGGGGCCGGCAGGGTGGGGTCGACTGCGGGGCCGCAGCTGATGCGATCATTTGAGTTTTCGGCGGAGCCAATCAATCGCCAGAAGGTGGCACCGTCGATCTCGACGGGACTGAGCACGAGGTATTGGCCCAAGGGCTCGGTGGCCCCGGAGAAGCTCAAGTCGGCAGGGATTCCAAGCCCGGTTTCGCCGATATCCAGCAGGGCGGCGTTGACGGCTTCAAGGCCGTCGGGCAGTGCTATCGGTAAGGCGTCGAGGTCAAAAGCGTCGAGACGGGCCCCGATCACCCGGTCAAGCGCGCCGGGGGCTACGACAAGCCCGAGCCCCTCGGGGGTCAGCAGGGATCCACCGTCGGGTCCCAGCAAATCCTGGGTGCGCACGCCCTCGGGCAGGGCCCGGATATCGATGCGGCGCACGCCGTCGGTCAGGGGAAATTCCCTGGCGGCGTCGGTGGCGCTGAGGCCGAAGACGGCTTGCATCGAACCTTGATCGGTCCGATAGAGCACGAGGTCGGTATCCGAGGGCGGCGCGACCAGGGTGCGGCCGTCGACGATATGCCGGACTTCGTCGATCAGGGCTTCGACAGCCAGGCCTGAGGGCACGATGTCTGTCGATGTGACGGTGACGGTGGCTGCGGCGGTTTCCATCGGCATGATGGTCGATGGATCCAGGGAAAGTTCTGCAGCGAGGTCGCCAGGGGAGAGGGGCAGGGCTGAGGGCAAGGTGGCGCCGGTGACGGGCGTTCCGGGATCGGTG
>JBDLIO010000237.1:0-5042 GCA_039714865.1 Acidobacteriota bacterium
GATCGACGCCCAGAGCCCGCAGAGCCTCAAATTGTGACTGTGTTTCCACACCCTCCGCCACGGTCTCCTTGCCCAGGTTCCTGGCAAGGGTAACGACCGTCTTGACGATCTCCGAGGATTCCTCGTCTTCGAGCATTGTCGACACGAAGCTCTGGTCGATCTTGATCGTGTCGATCTCGAATCGCCGCAAATAGGCCAGGGAGGAGTAGCCGGTCCCGAAGTCGTCCAGGCTGATACCGATGTTCAGGGTGCGCAACTGCTCCAACATCTCGGAGGCGTACTCGGTGTTCTCGACCAGCATGCTCTCGGTTACTTCGATCTTGAGGCTTTCTCCATAAAGCCCGGTGTTCCTCAAGATCAGGTCGATCTGCCGTACGAGATCGTGATGGAGAAAATGGGTTCCGGAGATGTTGACCGCCATAGTCAACGGCAGGAGGTCTCGGTATTTCGTTTGCCAGGTCCTCAGTTGGCGGCACGCCTCTTCGGCCAGCCACCGATCCATCTGGATGATCGCTCCCATCTCCTCGGCGATGCCGATGAAATCCACAGGCGAAAGAAGGCCGCGGGTGGGATGCTGCCAGCGGGAAAGCACTTCAAACCCGACGATCCGACCCTGGGGGATTGAGACGATCGGCTGATAGAAGGGCCGGAATTCCTGCCTGGCAACGGCACGGCGCAGGTCGTTTTCGAGTTCCAGGGCCGCCACGACCCGCGAGTGCATCGCCTCGTCGAAGACCGCGAAGTTGTTCCGGCCCGTCGCCTTGGCACGGTACTTTGCCGTGTCCGCATCCCGAAGGAGATCCTCCGGTTTCTGGTATTGGGGCTCCCACACGGCGATACCAATGCTGAGGCTTGCGAAGACCTCGTGGCCGCCGAGATCAAACGGCGCCTCAAACTCCGCTCGAATTCTCTCCGCCGCGGCCGTCGCGCCCCGAACATCACTGAGATCCTCGACGAGGACGACAAACTCGTCGCCGACCAAACGCGACACCGTGTCCGTCGGCCTGGCCAACTGCTCCAACCGCTGAGCCACGGCACACAAGAGCTGGTCACCCATCGAATGGCCCAGGCCGTCATTGACGTTCTTGAAGCGGTCAATATCGCAGTGCAACACGGCCAGTCCCGAACCGGAATTCCGCCGAGAGCGGGCAAAGGCCTCTTCCATCTTCTCCAAAAGCACGGTGCGCGCGACCAGTCCGGTCAATGAATCCCGCAGATCCCCGGCCGTTTGCGGCCGGGTGACGAGCATGTGAATTCTCGCGTGGACTTCGCGGAGATCGAACGGCATGGTCAGAAAGTCGTCACAGCCGGCGGCGAGAATGTCGGCAATCATGGCCGGCACACTCCGGGGTGCAATGGCCAACACCCGTGCAGCCGGCGCATCAACGCCGCGTCTGACCGACCGTGTGACCTTCTTCCCGGCATCTCCCGGCAGTCGCCAGTCAACGATGACCATATCGGGCAACATTCGTCGGACCTCGTCCCGGCCTGACTGATGATCTCTGGCGAACACGAAATCGTGCCCCCGGTTCGCCAATCCATCCCGCAACTCGTCGCACAGGCCCGAGTCCTGTGAAACAACAACGATTCGCAGGGTCTCGGCGGGTTTCCCGGCTCGGTCGCCTCTTTCGGCAGCCCCCTGTCCGAAAGGCCACAATCTGGACAATAACGAGGGGTTTTTCGGCGCCATCATCGACATCGAAGAACACTGTATCACTGACGCGATACTTGACCGGTATGCGATAATAATAGTGAGCGTACAGCACATGGTTCATCTCCTGGTATCTCCGCCGGATACACTGCGGTTCGAGGTGGCTATCGACCGTCCGCAATTGGTCATCGGCCGCTCATCTCGAGCGGACATTTCGGTTGCCGACCCGTCTCTTTCTCGGTCCCACGCACAGCTGTCCCTCGAGGAAGACATTTGGACCGTCAAAGACCTGGGGTCCCGCAACGGCACCCGTGTCAACGGAGACTTGATTGCCGAGGACATCTCCCTCAGTTTTGGCGATATCATCTCACTCGGCGACACGACGGTGGTGCTCAAAGACCCAACAATGACCCCTTCAACCGACCCCGAAAGCGATCCCCTGATCCGACCGGCCGAGGAAGTGCTCGCCGCCCAGAGCACCGACGTCGGCATTGAAGACATTGCCCACCTTCGTGGGCTGGCCAAGCGCTTGACGGCCCTGAACGAGGTTCACCAGGCCCTGACCGGACCGATTTCCCTCAGTGAACTGCTGGACCTGATCCTGGACCGGGTCTTCGTCCACCTCGATCCTGAGCGGGGCGCCATCTTCCTTTCGGACAGGTCCGGAGTCCTGAGTTGCGCCGCCAGCCGATCAATGCAACACGACGAACTGGCCTCCCTGCAATCGAGCCACCTTGTGAAAGTGGTCATCGGCAAGAAGCAGGTGGTGTTGGCCGATGACACCTTCGTCGACAACCGCTTCAAGGATGCCGACAGTCTGCTCGACGCCGGGGTCAGAAGCCTGGTTGCGACGCCGATGCTGGGACCGGACGAACCCCTCGGCATGATCGTCCTCAGTTCATCAATCGAGAGTCGGGCCTTCACCGAGGACGACATGGAACTGCTCGCCTCCCTGGCCTCTGTGGCGGCGATGCGTGTGCAAAACCTGCAGTTGGCCGAAACGGAGGACGAACATCGCCGCCACAGGCTGGAAATCGGCCTTGCCAGGCGCATCCAGGTGGCCCTCCTCCCGTCAGTACTGCCTACAATCCCCGGCTACGCACTCCACGCAGGCAATCGACCCTCGTCTGGTGTCTCCGGTGACTACTACGAAGTCCTCACCCGCAACGACGGCGCCGAGGTGCTGATGATGGTGGTCGATGTCTCCGGAGAGGGGGTCGGCGCCTCCTTGCTGATGGGCGCGCTCGAATCTCTCTCTGCCGCCCCCATCGAGAACGGGTGGCCGCCGGAAGCCATCTGCACAACGGTCTCCCGCCTGCTGTACGAAAGAACACCTCCGGAAAAATATGCAACGGCTTTCCTCGGGGTCCTGGAGCCGGACCTCGGATCCCTTCGATTCACCAACGCCGGTCATTTCCCGGGCCTCGTTGTCAGAGATGACGGGACCACCACTCAACTCCATTCCACCGGTCTGCCCCTCGGGTTGTTTCCCGACGCCGATTTTTCCCACTCGGAGACGATCATCGGCCGGGGCGACACACTGGTGCTCTACACCGACGGAATTACCGAGAGCACAAACAGACGAGGCGAACAGTATGGTCTGGAACGTCTGGAGCACCTGTGTCTGGAACACCGGCGGACGAAGCCGTCAGACATCGCCCGGGCACTCGAAACAGCACTGATGCACTTCACCGGCGACGTGCCCCCCAACGACGACCGGACGCTCGTGATCGTGAAGAGAGATCCATAATGAGCCCCTCAGCTATCAGCTATCAGCTATCAGAACGCTAAGGTCCTGGACATAAAATCTCGTTCGGTCAGGACTCTTTTCCCGCCTTGGCAGCCCAGACCACGTACCGTTGGGATCCTCCGGGGACAACGGCGTCGAAGGGCCAACAGGTGACGAGGATCAGCTCAGAGCCTCCGGTCGGTGCCAATGCCCACACATCGTCCCTGTCCAGGACCGCACTCGCCCGGACCCGGTAGCTATGCCTCGACCCACCGGCTCCGTCAACCTCGATGAGGTCTCCCGGTCGCAGATATTCGAGCACTGCAAAATGCGTATCTCGATGACCCGCCACGACGCACGCCCCCTCCTGCCCGGGAGAGGCCGTACCGTGCAGGTGGCCGGGAGCGAAGGCCAGGACCCGCCCCGAGGCCCCCTCCAAGACCACCATGTCCGACTCGTGGTCGGGAAATGACAATCGGGCCACCGGCCAGGTATCCGCCCAGGGCCAAGGGGTGACCTGGGCTTCGCCCTCAAGGGTCCTGCTCCAGGCGCCCTCCAAGAGACACTCGGCCATCCACGCCTTGGCGTAGATCCACCCTCCCTGGACGCCTTGGACCAAGCCCAGGATGAGCAATAAGCCGGGTATCACTCGTGTCATCGCTCGTCTCCTGCCAGGTTTGAAAGGAAAGGGCTTGGGGTCGGAGATTTCCCCTCCTTCCACCCCTGAAACCACGGTTCTGAGAGCTGACAGCTGACAGCTTGGCCTCTTGCAAAAATCCAGAAATCAATCAACCACGGATCGCCCTCATCGAGAGCCTCCTTTCATCCACCGGAGGACTATCCCCGACATCAACAGAACCAGGGCCGATAGCAGGTGCAGCCGTCCCGCCGTCCCCCCGACAGGCATCGAACCGAATACCTTCTTTGCGCGCCAACCTGCCGGGAGATTGGTCGGCACAGCCTTGGTGTCCAGGCCTTCCCCATCCGGTCGAGTCGGTGTGATATCGACGGCGATCAGGCTTGTGTATTTCGAAACCAACTGATGATCGAGGGCCACGGCCAACACCTGGTCCTTGACGGCTTCCTCCGGCACGCCCCGAGCCTTGTCATCCATCAGGGCTGCGATCTTGCGCCGGGCCCACAGGCGGTTGACGCCGGCCCTCTCGGAACCGATTTCCAGAGGAATATCGGAGTTCCAACTCGCGTCGGCCTTTGTCCCTGAGATCCTGAGGTCCCCTGCGGTTGTTCCCAATCGGGCAGCCACCACAACCGGCTCCCCGGCATAGAGGTCAGGCACCCTCATGGGCCAGACCTCGGCCCCGGGGTCGGGCCACGCCAACTCGATATTCGCCAAGACCGGATTCTCCAGTTTTGAAAAAAGATCACGCATCTTGGAGTCGACTTCAGAGGGCGCTCCGATGAAGGTGAAGGTCCCGCGCCCGAAGGAGGCAGCCCGCTCCATGAAGAACCCGTTCGGCGCCGACCCGATGCCGATCGTGAACAAGCGGCTCCGGCCCAACCGGCGTTCGACGGCGGCGAAGAGAGCTTCCTCGTTGCCGACACATCCGTCCGTGATGAAAACGACCTGACGCAGGGGTGTCAGTTCCTGTCGGTCCTCCAACGCCCGAAGCAGGGCGCCCATCATCTGGGTGCCGCCGTCGG
>JBDLIO010000238.1:0-5042 GCA_039714865.1 Acidobacteriota bacterium
CGCGGGAGATGAACCGCGGCTCGGACTCTGTTCTTGGGTGACCGAGGACTCGGCTCGACAGTTGGTCGGGCTTTCGGGTCACGACCTCGCTCAGCTGATCGAAAATGCCCGCTCACGGGATTTTGAGCCGGTGGAGTTGGGGATCACCTCGTCGATCTCGTTTCAAACCGATGTTCGGCCGACCGAGACCGCGAATGTCGGCGGCATTCTCCCAGGCAGCGACCCCGATCTTTCCGAGGAGTACGTTGTGTTTTCAGCACATCACGATCACTTCGGCATCGGAGAACCCGATGAGACCGGCGACCGGATCTACAACGGCGCCCTGGATAACGGGGTTGCCATGGCCGAAGCTCTGGCGGTCGCCGAGGCCTTCACCACTCTGCCGACCCCGCCTCGCCGCAGCACCCTGTTTCTTTTCGTCGCCGCCGAGGAGCAAGGCCTGCTCGGATCGGCGTATTTCGCCAGGAGCGGCGTGATCCACCCGGGCAAGATTGCGGCCAATGTCAACTTCGAACTGGGCAACGTGTGGGGCAAGACCCGGGATGTGACCGTGTACGGCCTTGGCAAATCGGACCTCGACGATCTCGTCCGAAAAGCTGCTGACCTCCAAGGCCGGGTGATCACCGGCGAGACCGACGTCAAAGCGGGCTGGTTCTACCGCTCGGACCATTTCAGCTTCGCCCGCGAGGGCGTCCCCGCGACGTGGTTCAAGTCCGGCACCGATTTCATCGGCCGTCCTGAGGGCTGGGGCGAGGCAACCTACGCCTCATGGATCGAGAATCGCTATCACAAGCCGAGCGACGAGGTCACGGCGGAATGGGTCTTCGACGGCCTCGCCGAGGATGCCCGCCTCGCTTTCACCGTTGGCGCTTCGGTGGCCGAAAAAGATCAGATGCCACGGTGGTATCCAGGGGACGAGTTTGAGGCAACACGAAAGCGGGCTCTCGCGGATGCGGCGGCGAGCGCGCCGTCAACTCACACAGTTCAGGAGTGAAACGCCCTGCTGCTCCCGAAAACCGAGGGCCCTGACCTCTGACGGAAAGGGCCATCGAAACTCAGTCGTTCGGCGCCCCGCGAACGATCCACTGTCTCAGCAGTTCGATCTCGTCGGCGGCCACTCACCCTACGACAAGCCCGGGGCCGAAGCCCCGGGCTGATTTCTTTCCGGTCATTGAACGAGGCTACAGATCCTCGATAGCCGCGTTACGACCGCACGAGCGGCAATAAGTCATCGCTGTCCACTCTCGGTCAGGGCATGCTCACGGACCAGGCCGAGGTATCTCCGCTCTCGAAACCGTCGGCAAAGAACGCCGGCTCCCCACAAAAGGTCATCGCGCGCGCGATCACGTCCATCAGGTCGCCTTGAGTCGGCAACGCCTCCAGCGGGAAACCGAAGTAGAAAGCCGCCGATCCCAGGCCGATTTTTGCGACCCCCATCTCTTCTTGGCCCACGTCGTCTCCCAAGAATGCGACCTCGGCCGTACCGTCGGGGACAACCCAATCTGAATAGTCCGTAAATGGATAAACCAGCGAATAAGGCCCGAGGCCGGCGAACGAATTCTGGCCCTCGGCCCTTCCCTGACCGACGTCACTGTCCGCACTGGCGACACCGAGGTAATTCTGCATAAACGATGTCAGACCGCGGTCATAGAAGTAGTCCTGGGAACTGATCAGGAAGCAACCCCCACCGTCGAGGAATGCGGCCAGGCCGGCCTCACCGGAGCTTCCCGGTCCTGCGGAACCGCCGAACTCATCGCCTGTGAACCACAGAACGAACCGGTACGCCGCCAACTCCCCGCTGCCGGGCTCATTGTCCGAATTGGCCGTGTCCCAGACATCGTAGGCCAGGCCCATGGCATCAAGGGCGTCGGTGTAGAAACTCCGAACATCGGGACCATTGTCGTCATCGTCGACGAGGAGGATCGGTGGGATATCACGGGTTGTTAAACTGAAGACCGCCGACCAGGCGCTCAAACCACACTCATTGGTCGCTCGAACCCTCCAATAGTAGATGGCCACTGGATCCAGAGCCCCCACGAGGCCATAGCTTGTCGCTCCGAGGCCCGCCTGGCTCTCGACAATCGCAGAGAACGCGGCATCCGAGGCCACCTGAATCTCATACGAAACGGCCTGCGTGGAAGGTTCCCAATCAAACGTCGGCACCAGATCGACATCGACGGCCCCGTTTGCCGGGCTGGTCAGAACCGGAACGCCAGGCGTTGCGTCGAACACGGTGAGGGCAACGTTCGAACTGAGCGGATTTCCGGGATCAGTTGGATCCGTGGCCGTCACGGTCAAGGTATAGTCTCCCGCCGCAACTCCCGCCAAACCCGTCACGTTGAGAACGCTGGTAGTGGCCGGGAACACAATCGGATTGACCGTGAAGGAACAGGTCGCGCCCGACGGACAATTCGTCACTGTCAAATTGGTCGTCCCGTTGAACGGATCCGACAGTTCGATATCGTAAGTGGTTGATCCCACACTCGAACAGAGGCTTCGGGAACCTGGAGTGACTGAAAGGCCAAGCGAACCCGAACACGAGGGAATCTTGAACGCACCCACTCTGGTATTCCATGAAAAGGAACCGGTCGTGGCGACATACTCGGTCGTGAACCAGAAGGTGCAGTCGTCAGCCGGATCGACCTCCATCGATGCGTAGTCGCCCCATCGGGAGACCCCGGTTTCGACACCGGTCCCAGTGATCAGCGTCGCCTCGGCCTGCATGGTGCCCAGAGGATCGCTCTTTTCCCGTATGGTGTAGCGGATGCTCGGCATCAGCGCGTCGCTGACGACGCTGTATCCCATCGCGATGTTGCCGCTGCCGTCCATGGCTGCGCTGGGCATCCAGCGATGATCTCCATCCGGCGAATACGTACCTTCCTGATGGACTGCCCATGGTCCGCCACCTGTCCGTTGCAGCTCGAACCACCTCGGGGCGGCCAGGTCGGGGCTTCCGGTGACGTCGACCGTCCACGAGCCAACCAGGGCCTCGTAGGACCCGAGGTTACGGAACTGCAGCCGTTGCATCGGCCACCACGACGCACTGTCAAGGCCGATTCCGGGCGACGGTTGGGGTAAACAGTTCTGGACAAAGAAACCGCAGACGGTCCAGTTGAAATCCGAAAATTCCGGAGGAACGAATGACTGCACCATGGTGAACGTCGAGTTCGCCGGCGTTGCCCAATCGACGTCAAATTCGTAAATATCCAGGCTGTCCGTCGGCGGCGAACCAAAATAGGGTTCCCCGCCATCCCGGAACGTGTAAAAAATACCAGGGGAACCGGCCGCCGGTCCTTGGTCGCCGTCGACATCGGCCGGCATCATCAGGTTGGAGTAGCCCTGAAAGTACTGAGCCGACTGGGCAGCAACCCCTGAGAGCATGCCGGCCCTGTCGATCGCATACACGTCGTACTGGTCCTGAAATCCGGAGTTGGTCGCCATGAAATAGGCGTTGTTGGCAGGGTCGGGCCACACGCCCAGTTTGAAGTAGTCCGGGAATCGTTGGGTGTTGATCTGATAAAGGTTGAAAATGCCCGTCGGGTCTGGGGTCTGAGATACTGCAAAACAGACCGCCTGGCCGGAGCTGACGGCGAATTGTGTGAAGACCCAACGATCTGCCTGTTCGTCATACATGAAGATGGCATCACCATTGTTGTCAGATTGACAGGGACCCCCGGCGCCGGACCATAGGGTATTGGTCAGGTAAGGACCTCCTACCATGGTCCCGGTTTTGTCGAAAATCGCGAACGAAAGGTTGGTGACTTGAACGTAGTGGTCGGGTCCGACGGCGCCTTCGGTGTCCGGCGGGGCAACTCCTGAGATGTTGCCGATCCCTTCGAAGTCAATCAGGGGCGCCGGTGTCGCCCGCCCCCCGCTGACGGAGGTCGAGGCGAGAGCATCCACGATCTTCTCGGTTGTTGTACCGAAGCGGTTGCCGTTCTCGTCGAAGAGATCGCCGTGCCGCGGGGGATTGATCTCCGTCCCGTCACCTTTTGCCTTGACCGGCGCCACGACTTCGGCCAGTGGCAGATCCCTGACAGCCGGACTGATGCCAAGACTGATGACATCGGCGAGAAATGGATTGGTCTGTCGATTGAGCGAGGATGGTACCGACGTCGCGCGGCCACCCTCGGCGGGCTGGAGCCTGACCGCCTGAACGGTGGTCACCTCGCTCTTGACCCGGTAGCCCTTCCACTTGGGCCCTTCATCCTTGCTTTCGGCGCCGGCGAATATCGCCCGGCTCTCCTGAGAGTGGCCCGCAGGTTGAATTCGGACTCTGGGCTGCTGAACGATCTCGTCAATGACGATTTCAAGCTGGATCTCGGGGTAGAACGAGAAAACGTCACCCAATGCCGAAAAGGCCGTGGGCCCGGCGGCGAAGCCCCCGCCCATCTTGACATCAAAATGGCCGTCACTGATTTCGATACGATCAAAAATCTCACGGTACAGCGCATTTCCAGAGGTATCGAAATACCTGAGTTCCAGAGAATACCCCCCGGCCAACGGATTCCCGGAGGCATCCAGGGCCTCGCCGTGATAGGCCTTCGACTGAAAATCCGCAGCTCCTGCGCTACTGAGAAACAGAGCCGCAAAAGAAAACGCTACAACCGATACAATTTGTTTCATGGTGAAATCCCCCTCCCGGAATCAACTTGAGCATTTGCTCACGGATTGAGCCCCAGGTCAAATGGGGCTGGAGTGAAGTCTGTTCGCCAGGGAGAACTTCTCTTACACCTGTCCCATTCCACCCTGACCCAGGAGCCCCGGGATCTGGTGCAGATTACCGTCGAGAACCGCTCAGCCGAGGCGGTGTATCCTGTGAGACCCCGGAGGTTCAATAGTTGGAAGCTGACACTCCTCAAATTCGGAAGCCCTTCTTCACTTTCCTCCCGGTGGTGCTGGTCTTCATCTGGCTGGTGGTCATCGCGTTTTTCGGCCGGTCCTTCCCCCTGAATCCGGTTGATGTGTTGGTTCTTTCGGCGGTCTACCTTCTTTTTGCCTGTACCTCAGTTTGGGGCATCGGTTGGCTGACCACCGTTCAT
>JBDLIO010000239.1:0-5028 GCA_039714865.1 Acidobacteriota bacterium
AACCGTGGCCCGAAGGGCCCATGCAATTCGTTCGACGAATTGCTACCTGACCCGCCAAACATCCACGTTGTCGTCGCTGAAGACCAGCTCGAGGTACTGACGGAGACCCAAGACAATCCCGGCTTCTTCTGGAGTTGAGGCCACCGGCAGCATGCTTTGCGGTCGACCACCGCCATACCCCGGCGTGACGACGATCCAACGGATTTCATGGTGGGCCAACCTGGCCAGGAGCTCGTCCACATTTCGAGTCTGTTCCAGCCACAGGCTCATCGGCGGACGATTGACCAGACCTTCGGCCACCCACGGCCGATCAAAGAGGAAGGGCGCCGGGAAGTCCAGAGCCATCACCCGCCCGTGTTCCGGCTGCCGGTTAACGAAGTGGGCCGCCTCGGCGCCCGGAACCAGTTCCTCGACGACTCCCTCGGCACTGAGCCTTCCGGTGACGAAAGGACCGATCACCGAGCGGGCATCAGAGCCGACACAGGGCAGCAACCCGACGGCGATCAGCAGAACCAGAATCGTTCCGACGATCGGTTTCAGTCGTTCCAGAACCAGACCTTCGACGACGGCCAAGCCCCAGATCATCGGCATCGCCAATCGGATGGATGGGTGGTAGAACACACCGACGATGAGGTATGGCACGACCAACGCCGCCGCGAGACGCACTCGTCGATCCCGGAACAGAAGGGGCAGCAGACCCAGGCCGAGCAGATGGTGCCACCCGATGACTTCATCGGACTCAACCTCTCCGATCGACGTGCCCCACGGAATACCCAACGGTCCGGGAATCTCACGGTGCCGTTGCGAGACCGTATCCATCAGTTCCGGGTCAACTCCCGGCACCTCGCCACGCACCAGACCCGTCGTGATGGGGAAGAAAGGGTCACCGGTCACAATCGTGTTCCGGATCATCACGGGAGCAAGGACCAGCACGATCGGCGCCAGCACCGCGAACGCGCTTCTCCATTTCCGCCCCCTTGCCGCTTCCAGCACAACCACAACCAGGCATCCGGCGACCGCCGGCCCCACGGTCCACTTGCTCCAAAGGGCCCCGGCCAGGGCCAGGCCGACAGCCCCCGTGTTGAGCCTTCGTTTGAGGCCCACCGCAGCGACGGCGATATGGAGCATCGAAAACCCGTCGATGAAGGCCGCCCCGGCCCCCGCCAGTACGGCGGGAGTCGCAGCGTAGGCCAGGCCGCCCAGCAAACCACCCGAGCGACGGCCCCCCACCATCATCACCAGTGCCGCGACGCCCAGACAGACAACGAGAAAATGGAGCCACTTCGCCGCTTCCGCCGGGCCCAGCGATAACCCGAGGAGGTAGAACATCTCTGCCCCCTGCGGGTAGGCGCCGACGACATCCCATGGGTAAAGAAAGACCCTGCCTTCGAGCAGGAAGAGTTTCGGCAGCCCCAAGTGATATCGCAGACCGTCGGAATCGATGACGGGCAGGATCAACGAAGGCAGGCTCCAGAGCGCAGGCAGGGCCAGGGCCAGGGCAGCACCGAGGTGATTGCGGACCTTTCGTTTCGCCAAAGCCAGTGCTCGGATGACCAATCGCACCCAGTCTGCTGCACGCACGAGGGAGGCCACGACGAGCAGACCGACCACCCATGCAACGACAGCCGTACCGACGATTGATCCGGCTGACCACACCAAAAGACTGACCAGGGTCAGTCCCCAGGACACCCCCTGCAACACAGCCAGGCCGGGATGAAAGGAGAGCCATTTCTTGGGCGTGGCTGCGTGACCGACCAAACCAGCCACACAGAGCAGAAGGACCGCGTCGAACGCGGCCCTTCCTACCAAAAAAATCTCACCGAGCAGGTCTCACCCCCGGCGCATCATCGGGTCGGCAATCACGCCTTGTCCGACGAGGACTGCGATTCCAGAGCCTTGTCAATCATCGAAATCACCGTTTCCAGCCGTTCGGCAAACTCGGTTTTCTGTTGTTCGAGTTCTTCGGCACGACCGGCATGGCCTTCGCCCTCTTCCAGACGCGTTTTCAGATCACTGATCGTGGCCTCGAGCCCCTCGACGGTGCCGCTCAACTCGGTTTCCCGTGCTTTGGCGCTCTCGTGAGCCTTGATCATCTGTTCGATCCGGTCCTGCAAAGTCTTGAGTACCAACTCCATCAAAACACCTCTTAAATCACTACGTCAAGCCGCTCAACAAGGGCTGCTCTGAGGCTTTCCTGTGCGGCGTTAACTTCTTCTTGGATCATGGACCTCTCTGGATGGCGATAGACCAGGCGCAGGGTCGTTCGGACCCGATTCTGCCCGAGCGCCTTCCCCGTGAACCGTCCCACCAACGACACCGACGATACCAGCCGATCGCACAATTCTCGAACTGCTGTTTCCAGATCAGCATAGGGGAGGTCGGTCCCGTGCTCGACCGTAATGTCCACCCAGACCGCGGGGAACCGGGGCAAGGCCTCAAATCGCGGCAAAGCCGGCTCGGTCGCAGCCGCCTGGAGCAGCAACTCAGCGACATAGACCGGCTGTTTGAATCCCCAGAGGCCGGCTTCGGTATCACCGAGGCGCCCTGCAATGCCGATGACATTCCGGTCACCATCAACCAGAACGGCGCCCTCGGTCTCGTCCAGCCACGGACCCCCACCTCGTTGCCAGGCAACCTCGGGGAAGACCGCATCACGCAGCAGAACCTCTACAACTCCCTTGAGTTCGAGAAAATCGACCGTGTCGCGTCCGGGAAGGGCCAGTCCACCGCCGGCCAGAACCACCGCCAGGTGCTCCGGTTCTTCGTAACGGTCAACCTCGGGGTTGGAAAAAACCCGTCCCTCCTCGAAGAGAGCGACACCGGTCTCTCCCTGGTTGAGGTTTTCTCGCGCCGCCGCAAGGAGCCCCGGAATCAAAGACCGCCGCATCGTCCCTTGAGTTTCCGCAAGCGGATTACTGAGAGGGACCGACGGGCCGGGACTCAGGGGCCAACTTTCCAGACGGTGATCGACCTTTGGATCGATGAACGCATAGGTGACGGCCTCGGTCAGACCACAACTGACGGCAGCCCGCCGCCCCCGGTCCACCAGCTCCCAGTTGGGGTGTCGCCGCCCGGGCGGCGTGCGCAGGGTGGGGAGCACCGCAGGCACGGCGTCATAGCCAACGTGCCGAATGACCTCTTCGTACAGATCGGACACTCTCTCGATGTCACCTCGAAAGGAGGGCGGTACGCAGGTGATGGTATCGCCGTCGCGGCTTGGCCCGAACTCCAGGGCCTCGAGAATTCGCACGATGTCGTCACCGTCGATCTCAAGGCCGGCAAATCGGGACACGCCCGAAACGGTGAACGTCATCTCTTTGGCCTGCCATGGGCGCGGCCGAATGTCGATGCGCCCCGGCGAAACCGTCGCTCCGGTCAGCTGAGCGATCAACCGGGCCGCCAGGTCGGCAGCAACCGGCGCCATCAGAGGATCCGCACCGCGCTCGAATCTGTGGGACGCCTCGGTGTGCATGCCCAACCGGCGAGCGGTCCGGCGGACGGGCAGGGCTTCGAAGTGGGCACTCTCCAACAAGACGTCGGTCGTTTCTTCGCCGATTTCCGAGTCCGCACCGCCCATCACTCCGGCAATCGCTATCGGCCGATTCCTGTCGGCGATCACCAGGTCGTCAGATTCCAGCTTTCGCTCCTCGCCATCCAGGGTCGCCAGGACTTCGCCCGCCTCAGCCCGGCGAACGACGACCATGCGGCCCTCCAGGCGGTCGAGGTCGAAGGCGTGCAGAGGCTGGCCGGTTTCCAGCAGAACATAGTTGGTGGCATCGACGACGGCATTGATCGGACGAACGCCGCAACGCTCGAGCCGTTCTTTGAGCCATGCCGGCGACTCCACCAGCCGCACGCCCCTCAGGACCCGCCCGACATACCGGGAACACAGGTCTTCATCCCGGATTTCGATGGAGGCAAGGCCTTCGGCCGGCTCGCCGCTTTCCTCGACCGTCGTGTCCAGTGCCTTGAGCCGGGTGCCGACTGCCAGGGCCGCTTCCCGGGCCAGACCGCGATGGCACATGACATCGGGTCGATTGGTCGTCGCCTCGACATCCCAGATCTCCGATTGTCCCGACGGGTCGCGCGTTTCGACCAGGAAACCGCAGTGAGTCAGGGCCTCCGACAGCGTGTCGGCCCGGCATTCGCCCTCAATGTGTTGCCGCATCCACTCGAGATCAAACCTCATGCGAACTGCCTCGTCAGTCTCTGGTCGCCCACGAAGAGCTGCCGCAAATCGGGGATGCCGTACAACAACATGGCCACACGGTCGAGGCCGAGACCGAAGGCAAATCCGGTGAAGCGGTCGGTATCGACGCCGACACCCTCGAAAACTCGCGGGTCAACCATGCCCGAGCCCAGGATCTCGATCCAGCCCGAACGGGAACAGACCCCGCAACCGGAACCGCCGCAGAAAATGCAGGTGATGTCGACCTCGGCCGAGGGCTCGGTGAAGGGAAAGTAGCTGGGCCTGAACCTCACGTCGACCCCGTGCTCGGAGAACAGTGCGTGCAGGAAAGTCTCCAGCGTGGCCTTGAGATTGCCGAAGGTGACTCCCTCGTCAACCAACAGACCCTCGATCTGGTGGAACATCGGCGAGTGCCTGAGGTCGGAATCGCGACGATAGACCTTTCCGGGAACGATGATTCTGATCGGCGGCTCTCGTTGTTCCATGACCCGCGCCTGAACCGGAGACGTATGCGTCCTCAACAAGCGTCCCCCAGGCACATAGAACGTGTCCTGGTCATCCCGGGCCGGGTGATCCGGCGGGATGTTCAACGCCTCGAAGTTGTGCCGGTCGTCCTCGATCTCGGGACCGTCCTCGACGTCGTAACCCATGCGAAGGAAGATCTCCTCGATACGCTGCCGCACCAGGTGCACCGGATGTTGTGCCCCCTTGGGCAGGGTCAGGCCGGGCAGGGTGACGTCGAAGCCGGGCCCGGAGGCTTGACGTGCAGGGGCGCCGCTCTTGGCGGCCTCAAGCCGGTCGGCAACAAGCTTCTTGAGTTCGTTGAGAGCACGCCCGTA
>JBDLIO010000240.1:0-5026 GCA_039714865.1 Acidobacteriota bacterium
GGCGAAGGGGTGAGCCCCCCCAGTGCGGGGTCCCTGAAGAACCTATTGACTCGCGAGGCCTGACAGGTTATAGCTTTGGTCGGCAGGAAAACGAGGTGGAGGAAACCGTCAGCGCAAAGGAGGGATTAATGGCGAAGGCGATGACGAAGACACAGATCGTAGGGCGGATAGCGGACAAGGCAAACATTACGAAGGCGGCGGCGAACGCCATCTTGGATGACATCGCCTCTTTGGCGGCCAAGGAAACCCGCGCGGGCCTGACGGTCCGGCGGGTTTTTGCTTTTACGGAGATCTCAGATGAGACGGGGGCGCTAATGATCGAGCGTTTGCAGGAAATCGAGAAGCAGGCGGACGAGTTACGCTCCCGACAGGCCGATCCGGAGATTGCGGTCGATCCCAAGCAGAGCCGGGAAATCGCGCAGAAATTGGCCGAGATCCAGCCGGTTGTCGATGTCTTCAAAGACTACAAGGGCGTCGAGGCTGATCTCGATGGCGCCAGGGAACTCCTCGCCGACGGGGACGACCCCGAGATGACGGAAATGGCCCAGGCGGAGATCGACGAACTGGAACCCCGGTTGCGGTCCCTCGAGGAGAAACTCCAGGTCATGCTCCTTCCGGTGGACCCCAACGATAAACGCGGCGTCATCTTGGAGGTCCGGGCAGGCACCGGCGGCGAGGAGGCCTCGCTCTTTGCCGGCGAGCTGCTACGCATGTACGGCCGATATTCTGAAGGAAATGGGTGGAAGGTCTCCATCACTGAAAGCTCCGAAACCGGTTTGGGCGGCATCAACAAGGCCGTCGCCATGATCGAGGGCGACCGGGTCTACTCCCGGCTCAAATTCGAAAGCGGCGTGCACCGGGTACAGCGGGTACCTTCGACTGAAAGTTCCGGGCGCATCCATACCTCTGCGGCGACCGTCGCCGTCATGCCCGAGGCCGAGGAGATCGAGGTCGAGGTTGAGGAGAAAGACCTGCGCATTGACCGTTTCTGTTCATCGGGTCCCGGCGGACAGAGCGTCAATACGACCTATTCGGCGGTCCGGGTCACCCATGAGCCGACCGGTGTCGTCGTCTCCTGTCAGGACGAAAAATCACAGATCCAGAATCTGGCCAAGGCGATGCGCGTGCTCAAGGCCCGGCTCCTGGAAGTGCAGGAAGCCGAGCGTGACGCCGAACGAGCGGCCAACCGCCGCAGCCAGATCGGTTCGGGTGACCGGTCGGAGAAGATTCGAACCTACAACTTCCCGCAGGGGCGGGTGACCGATCACCGGGTCTCCCTGACGGTCCACCGGTTGCAAGAGGTGCTGGACGGGGACCTTGACCTGGTCATCGACGAACTGACC
The DNA here is from genome assembly GCA_039714865.1 of Acidobacteriota bacterium. Taxonomy (GTDB): domain Bacteria; phylum Acidobacteriota; class Thermoanaerobaculia; order Thermoanaerobaculales; family Sulfomarinibacteraceae; genus DAOWGJ01. Next base: position 1,344 of record JBDLIO010000240.1, read on the forward strand.
ACCCACCTCCAGGCCAAGATGTTGAAGGAAGAGGTGTCGGACGCCTCGTGATCGTTTCCGAGGCGCTTGAGCAGGCAACTGCTGCGTTGCCCACAAGGCGCGGGCTGCCCAATCCCCATCATGAAGCGCTCTTCCTGCTGGCGGCCGCCTGGAAGGTTGATGAGATCCGCCTTCGAATGCGACCCGAGAAGGCAATTCCGGCCGAGGTCGAACGGCTCTTTTTTCAATGGGTTGATCGACGGAGTTCGGGAGAGCCCGCCGAGCATATCGTCGGCCGATGTGCATTCTGGGGTCGATCCTTCCGGGTGACACCTTCGGTCTTGATCCCCAGGCCCGAGACCGAACTGATGGTTCAGGCCGTCATCGAGATGGCGCTGCCGTCGGGAGCGCGGGTTGCCGACGTCGGAACCGGCTCGGGCTGCCTGGCGATCACCCTGGCCGCCGAGAGGCCCGACTGGAGGGTCGTCGGCATCGACCGATCGTTCGGTGCCTTGAATATAGCCCGACAGAATGCCTCAGACCTCGGGGCCGACGTGGCGTGGCTCTGGTCCGATCTGATGTCGTGCTGTGGTCCAGGCTTTGACCTCGTGGTTGCCAATTTGCCCTATATTCCAAGCGGTTGGATGCCCACACTGGGAGAGGAGATCTCCCGGGAACCCGTTCTCGCCCTGGACGGCGGTCGAGACGGGTTGGACCTGGTGCGGCGCCTGATTGGTGATCTGGGACGGATTCTGGCGCCGGGTGGTCTGTGTCTGCTTGAGTTGGCCGAGGACCAGGCCGCCGCCGTCGAAGAGATGGCGGTGAAGCATGGGTTGCACCCAGCGGGCCGACGCCGTGACATCGGCGGCTGCGATCGGATCGTTATGTTGGCGGCAAAAAGCGGGCCCTGAAGGACCCGCCTACAAACACTCAAACCCCAGGAGATCAGGAAAGCAATGTAGGCGCGTCCTTCAGGGCGCACAATTGTCTTATTGCGGGAGCGAAGCGACCCATGCAATTCGTTTTACGAATTGCCCAGTTGACAGTCTGAGCGCCGGGTTTCACAATGCTCGCTTCACTGGAGGTCGTCATGACTGAGACGAACGCACAAGACACGACATCGACACAGCGAAAACCCGTCGCTGTGATTGGATTCGGCGGAAACTCCCTGTTGAGGCCGCAAGACCACGGCACGCAGGAGGAACAATTCACCCTGACGTGGAAGGCTTCGAGGTGGCTCGTGGAAATCATCCACCGGGGCTACGAGTTGGCCATCGTGCACGGAAACGGGCCCCAGGTGGGCAACATCATGGTCCAGGTCGAAGAGGCGATCACCAAAATTCCGCCGCAGAGCCTGGATGTTGCCGTGGCCCAGACCCAGGGGTCGATGGGTTTCATGCTGGCCAACCAACTGAGGAACCGCCTGAACGAAGAGCAGTTGGACAAGTCGATCGCCTGCATGGTGACCGAGGTGGTCGTCGACCGTGAGGATCCGGCGTTCGAGAATCCGAGCAAGCCCGTGGGACCTTTTTTCACTGCCTACAGAGCCAACCTCTTGATGCAGGAACACGGCTGGCAGATGGTCGAAGACGCCGGCAGGGGATGGCGCAAGGTCGTGCCGTCGCCCAGGCCGCGCCGCATCCTTGACGCCCCTCTCATGCGTCGGCTCGTCGACAGCGGCGCCCTGTTGATAGCCGGTGGCGGGGGCGGTATTCCGGTCTACCAGGATGTCGGCGGGTACTACCGAGGCGTCGAGGCCGTGATCGACAAGGACTACGTCGCGTCGATTCTGGCGCGAGAGCTTGATGCCGAGCTGTACATCGTCCTGACCCAGGTGCCGATGGTTGCCGAAAACTTCGGGCGTGCGAATCAGCGGTGGATCCGGACCCTTCCGGCGGCCAAGGCGTGGGAAATGTTGGAGCAGAATCAGTTCCCGCCGGGCTCGATGGGCCCGAAGATCCGGTCCGCTCTTGAATTCGTCGAGGCGACCGGCAAGGAAGTTCTGATCACCGACGAGGAGAGCCTCAAGAAGGCCCTCTCGCGGGAGGCAGGAACTTTTCTGGTGCCCGAGGGTGAGGTCGAGTACGTGTAGGAGAAGCCCGGTTCCGTAAGGGGACTCGTAGACCTCGGACTGAGGCTCGTATTGGCCTTCCACAGAAACCTCCATCCCCCCGAGATGACCGGTAAACCAACAGGTCTCTGCACTTCAGGCTCCCGGACCGGCTATCCTTGGCTCATGGGCGTTCTGATGCTGTGGATCTACCGGATCTTGATGACGGTCTTGATGCCGGTCGCGATTGGGTTTCTCGCACTGAGGGACCGCCTGATCGGAAAACAGAGACCTCCCTGGTCCGAGCGGTTTGCTCGCAGCCTGCCTGATATCGAGCCAGGTGGTCTGTGGATCCACGCGGTATCGGTTGGAGAGGTCGAGGTGGCCCGCCGGTTGATCGACGAACTCGATCAGGATGGCGCCAGGGTACCGATGACACTGACTTCGACAACGGCGACAGGGTTGGCCTTGGCCCACAAGAATCTGGGCGACCGAGTGACAATTCTGCCGACGCCGGTTGATCTGCCCGGCCCGGTCGGTCGGATACTCGATGCCATCAGGCCCCGGACCCTCGTTCTGGTCGAGACTGAACTCTGGCCGGAGATGCTGAATCAGGCGGGACGCCGAGGCGTGTCGGTCATCGTCGTCAACGCCCGTCTTTCCGATGCCTCATTCCGGCGCTACCGCCGGATCAAGGGGGCCTTGGCCCCGCTCCTGAAGCCGCTCTCTCTCGTCATGACCCGGGATGCGACCGACGCCGATCGATTCAGGGAACTCGGGATTGAGGCCGATCGTGTTGTTGTCGGTGGCAATATCAAGTACGACCTCGAGCCCGACCGCCGCCCTCTGGAGTGGGACGATGAGATCGAATCGTATGCCGGCGGCCGCCCGGTGATCGTCGCCGGCTCGACGTTGGAGGGTGAGGAGCAGCTCGTTCTCGACGCCGTCGAAATGCTGGCGGGTTCCGACGGACCGCGGCCTCTGCTCATCCTGGCGCCGCGCCACCCCGAACGCTTCGAAGCGGTCGCTCGTCTGGTCTCAGCGCGGGGTCTGACCCTTGTCAGGCGCAGCCGCCTGCCTGATGGGGTGATCAAGGGCGCCGACGTTTTCTTGCTGGATACAATCGGTGAGCTGGCTCGGGCTTTTCGGCATGGGGCCGTGGCCTTCATCGGAGGCTCGCTGGTGCCGAGTGGGGGCCACAATCCTCTGGAGCCGGCGGCGTGGGGCGTGCCGGTGCTCAGCGGGCCTGCGGTTGCCAACTTCGAAGAGGTCTACCGTGAGATGAAGGCGGCGCATGCGGCTCGTCTGGTCGCAGACTCGCAAGAACTCGGTGACGCTCTGGGGCACTGGCTCACGGAACCCGAAGAGGCTCGGCGAGTCGGTGAGGCGGGCCGCCGGGTCGTTGAAGCGAACCGGGGAGCTTCGGCCCGAATTGCCGCCGAGATCGTTGATCAGTTCGAGAGTCAAAAGTCATGAAATGGTTAGACTTTCTGACTCCTCTGAGCCCGATCTACGGTGCGGTCGTTCGTCTGCGAGTTGCGGGTTTCCGGCGAGGTTGGTTCAAGAGTGAAGAGTGCGGAATTCCGGTGGTCTCGGTCGGCAATGTGACCTTCGGCGGCACCGGCAAGACTCCGACCGTGATTGCCCTGGTCCG
>JBDLIO010000241.1:0-5017 GCA_039714865.1 Acidobacteriota bacterium
CACAGAAAAGCCCGGGCCAAACGGCCCGGGCTTTTCTGAATAATGGTCGGTACTTCGATCAGCCCCCGAAATGAACCGCGTACAACAGCGGTGCGATGATCATCGCGACGACGCTGATCAGCTTGATCAGGATATTGATTGACGGGCCGGAGGTATCCTTGAATGGATCCCCCACCGTGTCACCAGTGACGGTCGCCTTGTGCATTTCGTCGAAGGCATCACCATGGACCGCAAGACCCTCATCCTTGACCTGCTTCTTGGAGTTGTCCCAGGCGCCTCCCGAGTTGGCCTGGAAGATCGCCAGACAGACGCCGGAGATCGTCACACCGATCAGAAGACCTCCGAGCATGTTGGGGTTGTAAAGCCCCACGATGACCGGAACCAAAACCGCCATCAAGCCGGGTGCGACCATCTTCTTGATTGCTGCCGCGGTGGCAATCTCCACGCAGAGGGAGTATTCAGCCTTGCCGTCGGCGGCATGGATGATCTTGGCCTCTTCTTCGGTCGGTTCGCGCTCTTCCTTCTCGGCCTTTTGCGCGACCACCAGGGCCGGACGCAGCTCCGGGATCTCGGCAAATTGCCGGCGCACCTCGCGGATCATCGCCTGCGCGGCATCACCAACCGCAACCATCGCCATCGCAGAGAAGCGGAAGGGCAGCATGCAACCGAACAAGAGACCGACCAGCACGTAGGGGTCGGCCGCATCCAATGCGACCTGCCCCTGCATCTTGGTCAGAAAGGCTGCCGTCAAGGCCAACGCGGTCAAGGCCGCCGATCCGATGGCGAAGCCTTTGCCGATCGCAGCCGTCGTATTGCCGACCGCATCGAGCTTGTCGGTCCGGGACCTGATGTCACGGCCCAATTGGGCCATTTCCGCCACTCCGCCGGCGTTGTCGGCGATCGGACCGTAGGCATCAGTGGCCAACTGAATGGCCGTCGTCGAGAGCATTCCGAGGGCCGCCAGGGCGATGCCGTACAGCCCGGCAAACTCATACGCGATCAGGATCGCAGCTCCGATGACGATGACCGGGAAGGTCGTTGAATTCATGCCGACGGCAACACCCTGAATGATCGTCGTCGCTGCCCCGGTCTTGGAGGCCTCGACGATCGTGCCGACCGGGCTCTTCTCTGTCGCCGTGTAGAACTCGGTCAAGAGACCGACGGCAATTCCGGCGGCAAGTCCGGCAACAACGGTAATGGACAGTCCGATCCAGGTGAACGTGTCCTGGCCGCTTCCGACGACCCTGTCCACGACAAGCCCGCCTTCAGGAATCAGCCACTTGATCGCCGCGATCGTGCCGATGACCATCAGGAAACCAGCGCCGAAGGTGCCTCGGTTGAGACCGGCCTGCGGGTTGCCGCCCTCCTTGGTGCGCACGAAGAAGAAACCGATGATCGATGCGACCAGACCGACGATGGCGATCACCAGCGGCAGCAACACGGCATTCATGCCCGATCCAGGCTCGACGGCCTCAAGGCCCTTGAACCAGACCACGCCGAGAATCATCGACGAGATGATGGCCCCGATGTAGGACTCGAAGAGATCGGCGCCCATGCCGGCAACATCGCCGACGTTGTCTCCGACGTTGTCGGCGATCGTCGCGGGATTGAGAGGATGATCCTCGGGGATGCCCGCCTCGACCTTGCCGACCAGGTCGGCGCCGACGTCGGCAGCTTTGGTGTAGATGCCGCCGCCGACACGCGCAAACAGCGCAATCGAGGACGCTCCCAGCGAGAATCCCGACAGGATGTTCAAGACCAGCATCATCGCCGTGACGTCCGTCAGGGCTGTCGAGTACATCTTCGTGTAGACGATGAAGAGAACGCCCATGCCGGTCAATGCCAGACCGACCACCGACAGCCCCATCACCGCGCCACCGTTAAAGGCAACCTGAAGAGCCTGATTGAGGCCCTGTCGCGCTGCCGATGCCGTCCGGGTATTGGCCGCCGTCGCGGTCTTCATGCCGAAATATCCTGCCAGCGCCGAACAGAATGCGCCCAGCACGAACGATACGGCGATGACCCCATTGGTGTCTCCACCAACCATCTGATTCGAGACCCCCAAGAGGATTGCCACCGCGATGACGAAGATCGACAGCACTCGGTACTCGCGCGACAAGAAGGCCATCGCCCCATCGGCGATCCACCCGCCGATCATCTTCATGCGGTCGGTTCCCTCATCCTGCGCCCTGACCCACGAGGCCTTCATGTAGGCATAGATCAGCGCCAGAATTGCAACTGCCGGACAAAGATAAATTAAATGAACTGGTTCCACTGTTTCCCCCTATTTCACTGTGTCGGCCTCGGCCGACCCCCAATCGAAACGGCCCGCCATGCGGGCATCCTCACGACATCTTCATTTTCGGCGGATATGATACACGAAAACGTAGATGGAAACTGGAATTCTCTCCGACTCTTGTGGTCAAGTGGCAGGCACAGGGGCCCGCCCAGGCATTTGCTCAATTTGATGCTCTCATCGCCACTGGTGGGCGAATAGCCTCTCTGTAACAGCAGTATCGATGAATGAAACTGGCACCCAGCTGCCTATGGCATCCAGCGACCGAGTTGCACGATGGCGTGATCATGCGGATTGAACTCCCAGCCGTCGCTGCCAACACCGCAAGACCAGACACAATGGAGATGAAAGTTCCTGGGCTAATTCTGGGTCGGCCGAACACACTCCTCCGAAAGGGCATCCATCAAAATGTCAAGAGAAACCGGCTTCCGCAGGACCACGTCGAAGTCCGGGAGCACCTTCCTGAGGAGCGTTTCCGAGCCACTGCACAGAACAAGGGTCGCCTCCCGCCCTCCGGTGAGACTCCTAATCCGGGCCGCCGCTTCGACCCCATCCATAACCGGCATCTGTTTGTCCAACACCACAACCTCGAATCGATCCCTTTCGAAGGCTTCAACCGTCTCCAGGCCGTTCTCCACGGCCACCACCGAGAATCCGATCTTCTCCAACAATTTCTGAAGAAAAAGCCGATTGACCGGCGAATCCTCACCGACCAGAGCTCGGCGCCCTTTCTGATCCGACAGAGCCCGCTGGGCAAGGCACGCCACTTCTCGCTCTACGATCGAGCGGCAAGGCACAACCCGGAATGTCGCGATAAAGACGGAGCCCTGCCCGAGAGTGCTTTCGACGGTCAGATCGCCTCCCATCAACCGACAGTAGTCCCGACTGATCGACAATCCCAGGCCGGTCCCGTCCGTCCTGTCCGCCCCGGCCTCCGATTGACCGAACGGCTCAAAGATCATGGCCTGATCCTCTGGGGAAATGCCCGGTCCATCATCCTGCACGTGAAGGGTCAGCATGTGGACTTCTCCGTCTTCAAATGCTTCGCACGAGGCAGTGACACCAATCTTGCCGCTGTCCGAAAACTTGACCGCATTCCCTAAGAGATTAATCAGGACTTGGCTCATCTTGTTTCGATCCACCGACACAACCTCAGGGATCGGCTCCCTCAGTTCGAATTCCAGCCCCAGACCCCGGGTTTGCGTCTGGAGGCCGAACATCTCCTCGTGCCGAGCCAGCCATGCGCGGATCTCGGTCGGCTTCTCGGATAATTCGAGGCGCCCGGACTCCATCTTCGAGAGTTCGAGGATGTCGTTAATCAGCGACACCAGATGCGCTCCACACCGGTGGATGATTCCAAGGTTTTCCTCGAGCTCTTTTTTGGACAGACCTTCATCCATCTGCATCATCTGGGCGTAGCCCACGATGGCATTCATCGGATTTCGAATCTCATGGGAGACGTTGGCCAGGAAGACCGACTTCGTGCGATTTGCCGCCTCGGCCTGTTCCTTCGCCTTCCTCAGATCAACGTTGACCCGCGCCAGTTCTTCCGTCCGGTTGGCGACTTCGGCCTCGAGCCGAGCCTGGCTGCGCTCAAGGCGGACAATTCTCCTCCAGTACCACAGCGTTCCCACCGACAACAGCAAAAGCACCGCAAAGGCCCGAAACCAGAAGGTCTTCCAAAACGGAGGGGCGATGATGATTCGGACCGAATGTCCTCGGTCAGGCCAGGCCCCATATTGGGTCGCTGCCTTCACCTGAAAGAGATATTCGCCGGGTTCAAGATTCGAATATGTCGCCGTCCGGTGCCGCGCGTCCCTGGAAACCCAATCGGCGTCCACGCCCTCCAAGAAATGCAGGTACCGGTATTTATCAGGGGAGGCAAAATCCAACGCCGCAAATTCGAAGGTAATGAAGTTCTGGTCGTACCGAAGATGAATCGTGTCGGTTTTTTCAATACAGCGGGAGAGGATGGCATCCTCACCGGCGCCGATCGGAACCGATTGATTGAAAATCTGAAAACCAGTCAAGACCGCCTTCGGAAACACCACCTCGTCCTGCAGATCTCCCGGGAAGAACGAGCTGATCCCATTGATGCCCCCATAGAAAAAGGCTCCATCGTGACCTCGATGGACGGCCCAGGTGTTGAACTCATCATCCTGAAGACCGTCAGCCCTCCCGAAATTTCGAAACTGCTGGGTCTCTTTTTCAAAACGACTGATTCCCCGACTCGTACTGATCCACAAGAGCCCCTGATCATCCTCGAGGATTCCGACAACCTCGTTGCTCGGAAGGCCGTCGTTGTTCTGATAATTCCGGAATCGGCCGGTCTCGGTATTCAAACGGGTGAGCCCCATATCCGTACCGAACCAGAACTCCCCCTCACGGTCCTGCAGTATTGAAAAAACTATGGTTCCGCCCAGGCTATTCCGACTGTCTTCCTGATGTTCGTACCGGACGAACCGGCCGGTTTCGGGATCCAGTCTATTGGCGCCCCGGCTGGTGCCCGCCCAAATAAACCCCTCACGATCTTCCATCAAGCACCACACGGTCCCGTGGTTGATCGCCGAGGGAGAATCCGGATCGGGGCGGTGGTGTTCAAAACTCCCTGTCTCACGGTCAAGACTGTCCAAACCATCGGAGGTTCCTACCCACAATCGTCCCTTTCGATCTTCGAGTAGTGCCCCGACCCAACTGCTCGCAATGTCTGATGGGTCTTCA
>JBDLIO010000242.1:0-5015 GCA_039714865.1 Acidobacteriota bacterium
GATACCGATTCTTCTCCTACGGCGACGCGATGTTGGTTGTGTAGGAGAAATTCAGCCGGGGGCTGAATTTCTAGGTCAAAAAGGTCAAAAAGGTCAAAGGGGTCAAAGGGGTCGAAGGGGGAAGACCGAGGAGGTTGATGGGGATGGCTTGCTTCCGGTGCTGTCAGTCGGTCTCGGGGTCACTATTCTTCGGCGTTGGATGTTGAATGTCGGGCGTTGAACGTTCTACCGGATCATCCTCCAGCAACGGCCGAATGCCCGGGGTTTCGAGGTCGTCCATCTGTCCGCCGCGTACGCTCCAGATGAATCCGACGATGCCGATAATGGCGAGAAGAAGAGCCGCGGGAATGGCGATGTAGAGAACCGACATGGGTTCATGGTAGCAGGGGGGAGACTCGAAACTGGAAATTGGAATTGCCGGGGTGGTACTGCGGTATGCTCGTCATATGAACCGGCGGTACGACGACCTTGATGTCCTGGGGCGAAAGTTGGCGGAGATTTTGGGTCCCCGTCCGGAAATTCTTGAGGCGTATGTCTTCGGTTCGGTTGCACGGGGCCGGGCGCAGGCCCACAGTGACCTGGACGTGGCTGTATTCGTAGATCAGACGGCGGCTCCCTCCGGCGGTTACGGCTACAGGGCTGAACTGACGACCGAACTGATGGCCGGTCTTGGAACCAACGAGATCGATGTCGTTGTGCTCAATCAGGCGCCGCCATTGTTGTATCACCGGGTGCTACGAGACGGCATCAGGGTTCTGTCGCGGAACCTCAAGGAAACGACGGTTCGAGAAGCAAGGGCGGTTTCCAGGTATTGTGATTTTGTGCCTCAGTTGGCGAAGATAGATGGGATCCTCTACGGAACCCCGAAATCCGAGGCGCCGGTCTCATGAGTCCGGGAGAGATCGACCCGACTGTCGTCCGACGTCACCTCGCTGCAATCCGTCAGAGTGTCGAGGTGTTGCGGGGACATTCAGGTCGTGATGTGGTTCTTTTGCGAGAGGATCCTGAGGAACGTTGGACGGTAGAGCGGGGCCTGCAACTGTGTGCCCAAAATGCGTTGGATATCTCTACCCATATCGCTGTCGGGATGGGGCGGGATGTGCTGGACTACGCCTCTGCAGTCGACGTGTTGGCAGATATAGGCGTATTGGCACGCTCTTTTGCGGCTGATTTTCGGGGCATGGCCGGATTCCGAAACATCATCGTCCACGGGTATTTGGATGTCGATATTGAGGTCCTTCATCAGGTCCTCAACGAGCGGCTGGATGACTTTGTCGAGTTCTCGAAACAGGTTGAGCAATTTCTGAGCGTTCGACAAAATCCGTAATCTCGCAATTCACGATGCGCAGAAGGAATGACACCAAGGGTGTTAAGGAGCAACTGCATGACTGTCGATAAACGCGTAATTCGGAAATTCGAGAAAAAGACCTGGAGTGAAGTCAAATCCAAGAACTCGTGGCAGGTCTTCCGGATCATGGCCGAGTTTGTCGAGGGCTTCGATGCTCTCACCGAAATCGGACCGTCGGTAACAGTGTTCGGTTCGGCTCGGACCGGCGAGGATGATCGATATTACGAGATAGCCTATGAGTTGGGAAAGCTCTTGGCCCGGGAAGGGCTTGCGGTCATCACCGGCGGGGGGCCGGGGATCATGGAAGCGACCAACAAGGGGGCCATCGAGGTCGGCGGCGCCTCGGCGGGGGTGGGGATCGAACTGCCCTTCGAAGCCTCCAACAATCCCTTTATCGATCGCGACAAGAACATCACCTTCCGGTATTTCTTCGTTCGAAAACTGATGTTCTTGAAGTACTCCCAGGCCTTCATCGCTTTTCCAGGGGGGCTGGGGACCTTGGATGAACTCTTCGAGGCTCTGACTCTCTCTCAGACCGGAAAGACTCCCAAATTTCCGATTCTGTTGGTGGGAAGGGACTATTGGTCCGGCTTGTTGGCATGGCTCGAGGATACGGTGCTGGAACACGGGGCCATCAAACAGAGTGATTTCGAGTTGTTCCGGGTGGTCGATTCCGCCGAAGAGGTGATGGATTCGATCAAGGGATTTTTCGCCAAGTACCGGCAGGAGATGGTGCCGAACTTCTGATTTCGCACCGGCAGCTGCCTGCGGGCCCTGAAGGACCCGACAACGAATTGTAGGCACGTCCTTCAGGGCGTGCGGATGCTCAGTGCCGATTCGGGATGGCGGTGGGTCGGGTCAAAACGTCTTCGCCCGGTACGAACTGACGACGACGGTGATCGAGCTGAGAGGCATCAGGACGGCCGCGAGGATGGGCGACATATGGCCCGTCATCGCCAGCGCGGCGGCGGTGATGTTGTAGGTCAGGGAGAGGGCGAGGTTCCGGCGAATGACCCTCAAGGTTCTGCGGGCGCCTTCAAGCAGGTCGAGGATCGGCTCGACTCCAGGCTTGGCCAGGTAGATGTCGGCTGCGGCCAGGGCGGCCTCCGCGCCACCGTGCACACCGATGCCGACGGTCGCTGCGGCCAGGGCGGCTGCATCGTTGACGCCGTCTCCGACCATGGCAACAGGACCCTGTTCGGCAGTTTCCCTGATGACGTCCACCTTTCCTTCAGGGGTGACGCCGCCGAGGGCATCGGCCTCGGCGAGCCCTATCTGGCCGGCGACGGCAGAGACGACCGCTGGATGGTCTCCGGAAAGAAGGGTCAGATGCCAGTTTTGTCGTTCGACTTCGGCCAGGGTTGCAGCAGCTTCGTCTCGAAGGGGATCTCCCAGGGCTGCGACGGCCTTGACCTCCCCGTCAACGATCACGATGACGGGTGTCAACCCCTCCGCCGTCGCAGCCTCAACCTGGGCGGTGGTGTCGGAGCCCAGGGAGCCGCCGATCTGTGCCTCGGCAAAGGTGTTGGATCCGACGGCGATTCTGAGGCCCTCAACCACGCCGACAATGCCGGCGCCGGTTGTCTGGTGAATTTCGGAGGCCCTCGATGGCTCCTCGTTTCCGAAGGCCTCGACCAGGGCGACGGCGACCGGATGGGTGCTCTCGGCCTCGAGGACCGCAACCATGCCTTTGGCCCGCTCGGATCCCCACCAGTGCACGACCCGCATGCGACCCTCGGTCACCGTACCCGTCTTGTCCAGATACATCCGGCCTGATCGAGCGAGAACTTCAAGTGCGGCGCCATTCTTGATCAAGATGCCCGATCTGGCTGCGGCGGCCAGCGCGGCGCCGACCGCCAACGGCGTTGCCAGGCCGAGGGCGCAGGGACAGCTGACGATCAGCAGGGCGACCGCATGTTCGACGGCGTGGTCCGGATCAAGGGGGAGCCAGATCAACACTGTCACCACGGCGAGTCCAAGGACCGTTGCAACGAACCACCCGGAGATGCGGTCGGCCAACTGCACGATCGGGGCTTTGCGGCGGGCGCCGTCTTCGACGAGGCGCATCAGACGACCGACGCGGGTCTCTTCCCCGGCCTTTTCGATCCGGATCCTCAGTGGTGAACTCAGATTGACGGTTCCTGCGTGGACGTTTTCACCCTCGCCGATGCCCTCGGGCCGGCTTTCGCCGGTCAGGAGTGAGCGGTCCAAATTGGATCGGCCCTGAACGACGATGCCGTCGCCGGGCACGGTGTCGCCTGCCAGAACCTCGACGATCGAACCGGAACCGAGGGCCTCGATCGGCACCTCCCGAACGCCGTCTTCCTCCACCAGGCGGGCGGTCGAAGGAGACAGCGAAAAGAGGAGTTCCGACGCCCCGGCTGCAGCTCGTTGTTGACTCTGCTGGATGTAGCGCCCCACCAGAAGCAGGAAGATCAACGCGGTCACCGACTCGAAATAGATCTCACCGCGGTCGAAGACGATGTTGACACTCCCCTGGATGAATCCCGCCAGGATGCCGACGGCGATTGGGAGGTCCATATGGAGAGTCCGCGTCTGCAGGGCGCCGACCGCGCCGCGGAAGAACGGCCGTGCGCACCAGCCGACCGACGGAAGGGTCAAGACCAGGCTGAGCCATCGAAAGACCGCTCGGTGCTCTGGGGAGATGCCGTGAAAGTGGCCGCCGTAGAGGGCAAAGGCCAGGAGCATGACGTTGCCCGCCAGGGCCCCGGCGATGGCGATCCGGATCAAGAGAGACCGGTTCTCTTGCCGGGCAAGGTCTCTCGTCGACGCACCCCGGAATGGGTGGGGTTGGTAGCCGATTTGATCGAGAAATCGTGCGATCTCGGATAGGGGCGTGGCGGCCGGATCCCAGGTGACGACGGCGAGGGCCCGCCCAAAGTCCAGGCGGATCTCGACAACTCCCGCCATGGCGGTAGGAATCCTCTCAACCAGCCAGACGCAGGCGGCGCAGTGCACGCCTTCGAGATAGAGTTCGACTGTCGCCAAGCCGTCGGGCAGGCCCGTTACGTACCTTGCGAAGAATGCGGGGTCGTCGAAATCCGCAAAGGCCCTGCCGGAACTCTTCGCGGGCTGTGCTTCCTGGTCCAGGCGTTCCCTCAATCCGTAGAATCCGCCGAGCCCATGATCGTGGATGATCTCGTAGGCCAGACGGCAGCCGGAGCAGCAGAACTGCAATTCGGCTTCGGCATCGACAAGCCCGGCTGGAACCGGGAGGCCGCAATGGTCACAGGGGATAGGCTCGTTCACGGCTCAACTGGCATTGAGTACTTCCGCCAGCTCTTTGGGTGTGATGGCTGATATCGGAGAGGCCTTGAAGTCGGTGACGTTTCGTGTGATGACCCAATCGCAGTGGATTGCTTCGGCGGCTGCAGCCACGACTGCGTCCTCGAAATCCTCCATCGGGAGACCGCGGGCCCGGAGCATGATGTCCCGGCCTTCTCCGACGACTTCGAAATCCCCGAGAATCCAGTCGATGGCTTCGTTGGCAAATTCCCGGTTAGCAAACCTCGAAACGAGATAATGAACCGTCGTCAGGGCGTGACCCGGTACCGCACCGCCGATTTCCCCCGTCGAAATGTTGCTGAGAACTGCGGCGGAGGCGCCATAGTGTGGTTCCCGTTTCTGAATCACGTCGAGGAAAACA